>CAVCFM010000461.1:2085-6900 GCA_963601305.1 bacterium
TTCTTTTTCCCGATATTTTTTACCTTTCCACGAAGGGAAACCGCTATTTTATCCTTTGTCGCTGATATTGCCACATATTGCTGTTCCATCAGCTGACCGTAAATTGCTTTCCCTTTTGCTGTCAGAAAATACACACCCGCTTCATCATAATACATCATATCAATAATCCTTGTCTGCGGATGTCCATCTGATCCTATTGTGGCTACCGTAGTAGAATGAATTTCGTCAACCAGCAGTTTTAAATAATCCATTTTCGTCCTTTCAATTATTAAAATTCATAAGGTGGATTTCCAGAGAAATCAGCAATCACACCATGCGGATTGTCAAGATAAAATACTTCAAAAATAGGGTTGTCTGCTGTCTGATACTGTCCCTTAACGATCGGATTGTTCATGCATCCTTCCTTAACGCTCATGTTGTTCTCAAATACAGCCTTGCCATGAAGACGGATCCATGCATACTCCGGCGAAGAAACGGATACTTCAATTTCCGGATTTGCGAGCATGTCCTTGTAAACATCCTTTGTGTTATTCGTACAGAACCAAAGCTTTCCATCCTGCTCGAAACAGAACATAAATGGGCGGCATTTTGCCTTTCCATCACGTCCTACTGTTGCCAGATACTGAACCGGGTTCTTCTGTAAAAATTCTACTACTTTCTGCATATTTCATTTCTCCTTTGCTTTGTTGTAATATTGTTTATTACATCTCATAGTTGTACTATAGCACCCATATGATGTAATGTCAATAGTTACATCAAAAAAGGCTCCGGATTTTTTTCCGAAGCCTTCTTTTAGCTGTCTTTTTCAATATATGCTGCAACATCTTTTTTCACATCCGCCAACGTCATCTTAGAAAGTTTCTCCTCCATTGCCCGCTGAACCTCCAACAATCTGTTGTCCAGGACATGATGAATATTCCTTCCTACCGGACAGTTCTGATTCGGCTTCTCGTGAAAATGGAATAGTTCCTCATCAGGCGCACACTCTACCGCCCTGTATATATCAAGAAACGTAATATCTTCCAGTGGCTTTGTAACGGTTACTCCCCCCGTTCCTCTTGACACTTCAACTAATCCGGCTGCCTTTAACTGCTGCAAAAGTTTTCGTACAATGACTGGATTAGTGCCAATGCTGCCAGCCATAAAGTCGCTTGTCATCTTCTGATCTGAAAATGTATCTATACAGGCAAACATGTGAATTGCCATGGTAAATCTGCTTGAAATCTGCATCTTTTACACCTCTTTTCCGTGTTAATCATATCAGAAATCAGGTGTAATTGCAAAGGTTACATTGTAACATCATACATTCTCACGTTTCCTGTAATTCCGCTTCCGCACTTTGCAGACCAATCCCTGTAACTTCTATTTACTTATTTTCGTAACGTTCTGCATAATACTCCGGCACTGGTGGAATCTCATTGATTCCATTCACCATTTGATGCAAAACCTGATTAATCTTCAAAGGATTAATCTTAGGCAGATCGGACACTTCAATTTTGTCTTTGCCCAGCATCGTTTTCAGTGCAATGGTAAGCATTCTGACATCATACTGACCTTTAAACAATGGTACAATCGGTTTGTCGAGATGATACATTTTGTATACCGCAGTCATTGCTGTCCGGACACTCGTCTCAACTGTAAATACGACATCTCCCTCCAGTTCCACAAACTGACCGATAAATGCCAGATTTGAGCAGCTATCCGGGATAATCTCCGGTCTGTCACTGATCTTTCTAGGCATAAACTGACTTGTAATGTATGGCATAACAGTCGGAATTGCAATGCAGTGGCTGATGATCTCGTCCATCTTATCTTCCAGACCACAGTAATATAAAAATTCTTTCAGAATTTCTTCGCCTGTGCATTCGTTCATTGTTATGACATTATTATTTTATTGCGTTTATCATATGCAAAAACCTGCAAATTACATTTCCCTCCATAACCACAATTTGTTCACCTAATAAAACTAAAGTTGGCTCTACTTATATAGCTAATTCCATGAGTATCTCATCTTCATCCACATCTCCAGTGTGATAGAATCCGAGACTTTCATACAACATCCTCGCTGCCATATTGCCGTCAATATAGCAGAGGCAAATCTTTTCAAATTTTCTTTCCGCTTGCATTTTTTCAATGATGAGTTTTGCCGCCTCTTTGCCATAACCATTTCCCTGATATCTTTGATCAATAAAAAGCTGGCTAAAATCATACGCTTGCATTTCAGGGCAATCATAGTACAACGCCATACCCACAGGGATTTCATCATTATATATTACACAGGCATAGCTTCCCTTATCTCTATAAGCATATGCCCTTGCTAATAATCTCATGGCATCAGAGACGAAATGTTTCTGTTCGTCTGAAACAGATAGTTCTTCTCTCCAGTTATTTTCTGTTATAGACTCTAAATGTATCATTTTCTTTATCCCCTTTGAAGCTAGTATACTTCTGATTTTACAGCAACTCTACAAGCTCGAAGTTGCGCGTTTCTACGAGCGGTGCGCAGGCAGGACCGAATACAACCGTGGGGAGCTCGCTCACCAAAGGTTGTGTTCCGGACTGGATGCATAGCGCGACAGCGCGTCATGAGCATGCAGCACAGCAGAATGCGAATGACACCGCGATAACTCATCAAACTGGAAACTGTCGAATTGTTAAATCCACCATCAAGGCGTAAGTTCTCCAAGTGTTATAACTTCTCCCCTTTCGTAATCCATCCTCTTTTATAATTCCAGCGAATCCACATTCAGAAGAAAATCATACACGTTCATCATTAATATACCATCATCATTATAAAACGGTTTTGGTGTATTTGAAGTAATTACTATTTTCTTAAATGAATCACCGATTTTTAAAAAAGGGCGAATCTCCTGTGCCAGCTTTTCTTCCGTTTCCAGCATATATGCTGACTGGATATAATACTTTTTAGAACCCTTATTGCAGATAAAATCGACTTCCAGCTGTTTTTTTACCGGTTTTCCATTTTTACCTTTTTCTACAATAGTCAGATTCCCAACATCTACACTATAACCTCTCATTCTTAATTCATTGTAAATTACATTTTCCATCGAATGCGTCACTTCTATTTGTCTGTAATTAATTCTTGAATTTCTAAGTCCCATATCCATAAAATAATACTTCAATGGTGTACCAATATAAGATTTCCCCTTAATATCATATCTTTTTGCTTCTTCAATCAAAAAAGCATCTTCCAGATACTCAATATATTTCGTAATAGTAGTTGCTGTAATCTTTGACTT
This sequence comes from bacterium, assembly GCA_963601305.1. GTDB lineage: Bacteria > Bacillota > Clostridia > Lachnospirales > Lachnospiraceae > Roseburia. The sequence goes on from CAVCFM010000461.1 coordinate 5,346, forward strand.
ACTTACACTCTTAAATGTTTTTTGAAGTTTATTGGGATTCGTCAGGGCTCCGATCACAGATGATAATACATCCAATAATGCTTCCATTTCGCCAACATTTCTAATCTTATTTCGTTTCACAATATCACTGATATAGGTTTCCTTAAACAAATTATCCAGGAGTACCATTTTTTGCTCTTCTGTTTCAGCTAATACCACAAGCGGAATGCCACCATAAGTAATATATTCGTTCCATCCATCATATCTGTTTCCATCATAAGCAGTCATAAATTCAGAAAAGCTCAAAGGATACATATGAACTTCGTCTCCCCTGCCTCCAAATTCAGTTGCTATATCTCTTGATAAAAACTTTGCATTACTTTCCGTTACAAACACATCACAGTTTTTATTATCCGCCAAACCATTGAGCACACTCACAAATTCATCCAACATCTGTACTTCATCTAACAAAAAATAATATTTTTCGCCATCTTTGATTTGTTCCTTTGCCCAAGGATAAAAGATTTTGGGATCTCGATACTCGATGTTATCGAATAAATCAAATGCCATTTCTATAATATGTTTTTCATCCACTCCACTCTCAAGCAAATGATTTCTGAACAATGTTCGCAACAAATATGATTTTCCGCATCTTCTAATTCCTGTTACAATTTTAATTAAACCATTTCCTTTACGCTTTATAAGTTGTTCCAGATAATAGTCTCTCTTAATTTCTTTTTCCATATCAATCTCTCCCAAAAGATTTTATGGTTATTTTATCCCTAAATTTCTTTTAGTATACCCCCTCATATTGCATTATTTCAAGGCAAAAAAGATATTTCGGTTAAAACTAACCGAAATATCTTTTAGTTTTTTTGTAAATCTTATCTGTCTTAGCCTTGTAAACTCCAATTTATGAACTCAATGCCATTACCAAAGGTTCCTCGGTGCCATTCACATTCCGCTGCGCTGCATACTCATCATTTATTTTTTACAATGACTGCAATATTCGCTAAAAGTAAAACAATGACGTACCCACATAAAATCCCGAACATAGATGGGACAACATCCATCATCGCGCTCCAATCCTCTTTATTTACCCAGTTTAAGACCATTCTATATTCCATAAGAAGCGTAATTGCCACAAATGACAGCGAACACATGGACGCCCAATTCGCTCTTTTGTTTTTATTAATAGTCATTATCCAAGCTATTACACAAAAAATCACACTAATAGTTCCGCAAACTATCCACATACCACGCACCTCCATAACTTCCGCTTAAGATTTCCCTTACTACTTTCTCATCCCACAAAGGCATTACAAAATCTGATAACACATTATAACACAAAATATAAATGACATTGTAAACTGTTTGAAATGTTTCTCTATTTATAAACGAATTTATAGAAAAATAATAACGGCGTGGATGTTTCATTTTAATGAACTTCCACGCTGTTATTACTTCTAAAAATTTGAAGCCTGCTCCAGACATCTTGCCACTGCATCTTTCATTCCATTTGATGTTATAGTTGCACCTGATATAGCATCTACTTCATAAGTTTGTCCTTTTATCA
>CAVCFM010000462.1:0-4107 GCA_963601305.1 bacterium
GTGGCCGGCAGTCGACCATGCAGATACCCAAATTGTGGGCGGCGTAAACAGCCCGGTCCGCGAGGTGGAGCGGGTCCGCGCAAAACGCATGACAGAGCCGCGCAAGGGGCTGTATCTCTATGACCTGGGACAGGAGATGGCAGGTGTTCCCTCCATCCGGTTCCACGGAAAAGCGGGCGAGAAAGTAACGATCCGCTACGGCGAGATGCTTTACCCGAAGCTCCCGGAGTACGGCGCGCTTGCAGGGCTGATACTGACCGAGAATTACCGGGATGCGGAGAGCATCGACCACTATATTTTAAGAGGAGATGAGGAAGGGGAGGTATTCTGCCCGAAGTTTACATTCCACGGATTCCGCTATATCGAGATATCAGGTATTGAGCAGCCGCCGCACATCGAGGAGGTCGAGGGAATCCAGCTCTCCTCCATCGCAAAGATCACAGGCGAGCTGACAACCTCAAACCCGCTGTTAAACCGTTTTATCGAGAATGTAAAATGGTCGCAGCTCTGTAATTTTATCAGTATTCCCACCGACTGTCCGCAGCGCAACGAGCGCATGGGCTGGGCGGGGGATACCCACGTATTCTGCCGAACCGCAACATACCAGAGCGATACCAGACTTTTTTATTACCGGTATCTGCAGGCGCTGCGCGATCTACAGGAGGCAGACGGACAGCTGCCGAACATTGCACCGGTGGGCGGAGGATTCGGCGGCATTACCTATGAGTGTGCCATGATTTTTATGGTGTGGGAGCTCTATCAACAGTATGCAGACAAAGATGTGATCGAGGAATATTACGGGAGCATGAGCCGCTGGCTTACCTATATGCATGAAAAAGGCATGCCGGGAAAGGTTTTTGTAGGGCCATTGGGCGACTGGCTGGCACCGGATGAAACAGATGATTATCTGATGTGGAACGCCTTTTATTACCGCTGTGCATATCTGCTTGCCAGGATGGCACAGATCAGCGGTAAAAATGGGGATGCAGCAACGTTTGGAGCCTACGCCGCAGACACGAAAAAATACTGGAATGAGACGTTCGTGGATGCAGCAACGGGAAAGACAAAGGGCATTGACGGAAACAGTAACGATACCCAGTGCGCGTATGCACTGCCGCTGGCGTATGACGTGTTTGAGGAAAAATATAAATCCAAGGCGTTTGCGCATCTGGCAAGAAAGACAAAAGAGGCAGACTGCACGGTGCACACGGGATTTTTTGGAACCGGCGTCTTAAATCCGATGCTCTCGGCAGGGGGCTATCACGATCTGGCGTATGAGCTGATACAGCAGACGAACTATCCGTCCTGGCTTTATCCGGTCACCCAGGGGGCGACAACCATCTGGGAGCGCTGGAATTCCTACACAAAGGAGGCGGGATTTGGTGGCAACAACAGCATGAATTCGTTTAACCATTATTCTCTTGGCTCGGTGCTTTCCTGGATGTATGAGACGGTGCTCGGGATCAGACGGGACGAGACGCACCCGGGATATGAGCACTTTTACTTAGAACCGCAGATGCAGGCGCTTGATTTTGCAAAGGGCGGATTTGAGACGGTGTACGGAAGGATTGAGAGCCGTTGGGAGCGAACGGAAACGGGTTATGTTTACCAGTGCCGGATACCGTGTAACACAACTGCAACATTGCATTTAGAGTGCGATGGGCGTATCATAGAAAGAGAGTTGGCAAGCGGAACCTATGAGTTTCGCATCTGAAAAAAGCTGACAGGCGGAGCCCATGGGTTCCGCTTCTGATAGAAGGAGAAGGAGGAAGTTTTTATGGCAGAAATTTATGCATCAAGATCACCGGAGATAGAGGAGCGCGAGATTACACATGCAAATATCTCACGGGAATTAGCAGGGGAGTGTATGGTATTGCTCGAGAATGACGGGGCATTGCCAATCCAGACAAAAAAGGTAGCGCTCTACGGAAACGGAGTGCGGGCAACGATCAAGGGAGGAACCGGTTCCGGCGACGTGAACACCAGAAGCAACGTCAACATTGAGCAGGGCTTTCAAAATGCAGGCATCGAGATTGCCAGCATCCCATGGCTCGACAGACAGGACAAGAGGGTTGCAGATGCCAAGGCAGCTTATCTGAAATGGGCAAAGGATGAGGCAGCAAAAAGAGGTGTGCCGGACTTTGCAGTGATGTTCGACAATCCTTATAAGGACCCGGCAAGCGAGCTTATCACAGAGGAGGATGTGACTGCTTCTGGTACAGATACCGCTGTGTATGTCATCGCAAGAAACTCCGGCGAGGGCGCCGACCGCTTCAACGAGGCAGGCGATTATCAGCTTTATCCGGAAGAACTTGAAAATATCAGATTGATCGCATCCAGATATGAAAAGAGCATTGTGGTGCTCAACATCGGCGGCGTGATGGAGTTGTCAGAGATCAAGGAAACATCCGGCATCAATGCGATCCTTCTGATGACACAGCTCGGAAACCTCGGCGGGGATGCACTGCTTGATGTCCTTACCGGAAAGGTAAATCCATCCGGAAAAACCACCGACACCTGGGCAAAAAATTATATGGACTACCCATCTTCCGCGAAGTTCAGCCACAACGAGAGCGTGCATGACGAGATGTACGAGGATGGCATCTATATGGGCTACCGCTATTTTGACAGCTTTGATGTGGAGCCGGAATACTGCTTCGGATTCGGACGTTCTTATACCGAGTTTGCAGTGAAGGCAGGCGAAATCTCAGTCCACGATAATCAGGTGGAGATTCCGGTGGACGTGACGAATACCGGAAGCACCTACGCTGGAAAAGAAGTCGTACAGGTATATTACAGTGCACTTGACGGTGTGTTGGACAAACCGTATCAGGAGCTTGCAGCTTATCAGAAAACCAGGCTTTTAGCACCGGGGGAGACCGAGCATATGGTACTTACCTATCCGGTGGCACAGATGGCTTCCTATTCTGAAAAAGAGGCTGCCTGGGTATTAGAGCAGGGTGAGTATGTCATCCGTGTCGGCAACAGTTCCAAGGACACACAGGTGGCTGGTATTGTGGCTGTTGACAAAGATGTTAAGACGAGAGTGTGCAAGAACCTGTTTGCACTGGATGTGAAGTTAGATGAGATCCGGCCGGATGAAGCAAAACTGTCCGCGAAAAAGCGCGCCGGTGTTCCCGCCGATGTGAAAAAAGTGACGGTGGATGCAGCATCGATTCCGACCGAGCAGGTGACTTATCAGGGAAAACGCGAGGAGTATCACACCGATAAAACCGAGAAAATCACGATGCAGGATGTGCTGGCAGGAAAAGCGACGGTGGAGGAACTGGTTGCACAGCTTTCCATTGAGGAGATGGCAGAGTTCTGTGTCGGAACACTGCGCGCAGACGGCGGAAACATCGTCGGAAATGCATCTTACACGGTTCCAGGAGCAGCCGGAGATACCTCGTCCGTGTGCAAGGAGTCCAGAGGTGTTAAAAATATGATTTTAGCAGATGGACCTGCGGGACTCCGCTTACAGCCTCATTTTAAGACAACGAAAGAAGGCAAATTACTTCCGGGCGGAGAGACCATGGGAGACAGCTTTACCCCGTTTGACCCGAACATCAATGAGGATGAGGTAGATAATTACTATCAGTACTGCACCGCAATTCCAATTGGCTGGGCATTGGCACAGTCCTGGAATTCACAGCTTGTCGAGCAGGCAGGCGATATGGTGGGCTGTGAGATGGAGCAGTTCCACGTAGACCTGTGGTTGGCTCCGGCGCTGAACATTCACCGCAATCCGCTGTGCGGACGTAACTTTGAATATTATTCCGAGGACCCGTTAATTGCGGGAAAAGTGGCAGCCGCAATGACGAACGGTGTACAGCGTCACAAGGGAAAAGGAACGACGATCAAGCATTTTGCAGTCAACAACCAGGAGGACAACCGTTACTTTGTCAACGCGCATGTCAGCGAGCGTGCACTCCGCGAGATCTATCTGAAGGGATTTGAGATTGCAGTGCGCGAGTCACAGCCGTTGTCGATCATGACCTCCTACAACCTGCTCAACGGCATCCACACCGCGAACAACCACGACCTGATCCAGGGAATGGCAAGAGATGAGTGGGGATTTAAGGGAACCGTCATGACGGACTGGTTCAC
>CAVCFM010000463.1:0-2187 GCA_963601305.1 bacterium
GGGAGAGGGAACTTCCGTGGTCAGTTTCGTCAATATTCCTGTGTCGATCATCCTGGGGATCGGAATTGGGCTTTTGACAGGATATGTACTGGCGTTCTTTTTTGAAAAGGTGCATATGCGTGACACTTCAAAAGTGCTTCTGGTGCTGAGTATTTCATTCTTACTGGTTGTCATCGAGGATGAGCTGACGACAGCCATCACGTTTTCGGCGTTGATCGCGATTATGTTTGTTGGCGTCGGACTGCAGAAAAAAAGAGAAGTTGTGGCAAAGAGACTGGCACTTAAATACGGAAAACTGTGGGTGGCGGCGGAAGTATTTCTCTTTGTGCTTGTAGGCGCGACCGTTAATATCGGGTACCTGAAAAATGTGGGAATTCAGGCGTTACTCGTCATTGCAGGTGCGTTGGCATTTCGAATGTGCGGAGTATTTGTCTCCCTTCTTGGAACCGGTTTTTCAGGAAAAGAGAAGTTGTTTACCATGATGGCATACACACCGAAGGCAACCGTTCAGGCGGCGATTGGAGGAATCCCGCTGGCACTTGGCTTTGCATGTGGAGATACGGTGCTGACGGTTGCGGTATTGGCGATCGTGCTGACAGCGCCTCTGGGAGCTTTCGCGATTGATTTTTCCTATGACAAGTTACTGTCCAGACGGGACAAAAGCATAAAAAGTGTGTAAGAGATTTTTGTCTTGTTAGTTTTTGTAAACTGGAGTATAGTTTGGTTAGAAGGGACTAACAGGAGGCGGTAAAAATGGGTGACAAGATCAAAGTAGATTTAAACGGAACTGCGGAGACCATGCTTCAGAGTTTTTATGCGCGGGCAAAATACTCAAAGTCCAAAGGGCATAAATTTTACGATGCAAAAGCGGTGGAGCTTGTAGACAGGATCGATTACGATTTTACTTCGGCGGAGGGCGACTCTGCGATGAGCAATGGTGTGATCGCGAGAACGATCGTGTTTGATGAGCTCGTAAAGGATTTTATTGATAAGAACCCGGACTGCACCGTCGTGAATATCGCCTGTGGGCTAGACACGAGATTTTACCGGATGGACAATGGCAGGATCACCTGGTACAACCTGGATCTGCCGGAGACGATCGCGGTAAGAGACCAGATTTATCAGGAATCCGGGCGGGTATCGACGGTCGGGGTCTCGGCGCTTGATCCTGCATGGGCGGAGCAGATCAAGGTAAGAGGAAAGATGTTATTTATCATTGAAGGCCTTTGCATGTATCTGACACCGGAAGAAAACGCTAAGATGCTTGGAATCATCCGGGATAATTTTGACAATGCAACCGTTTTTCTGGAGTGTCTGGCAAAAAAATGGGTCAACCAGGAAAAGATTGAGGAATCCATTCAAAAAACCGGTGCAAAATTTGTTTTTGGCGCAGATTGTTTTGCGGACCTTGGCGATGTGGCGAAGGGATATCAAAAGGTCAAGGATGACAATATTATCCGGGGCATGACGACGATTTTTCCAATCTTAAAGCCATTTGGATGGCTGCCGGTCATTCATAAAATGACGCAAAAAATCCTCATTTTTGAGAAGGCATAAGGGATGAGAGCGGCAGTGCGCCAGCGGAGTTAAAATTGCTGCTTTACATTAGCAGGATAAAATGTTATTGTAGAGTAGAAAAATCAGACAAGAAAGGAGCACACGATGAACTGGAAAACAGCGAACATACATTTGATGAAAGGTAACTTTTTAGCTGTTTACAGGGATAGTGCGCTCATTTTTAGGGAAACAGCTTGAGAAAAACCTCACAAAGCGATACAGAATGACACACTATCTCCTGTTTTAAGATATTTGCAATAATATTTTAAAAAGGAGATTTTTTTATGCAAAAATTTAATATAAAGACACAGATCAACAAATTATATATGATGACTTCTGTTGGCTATTTTCGGATCGCAGGGGCATCGTGGGTAGCGCTTTTAGCAGTTCAGGGATTTTCTGTTTTTGAAATAGGAGTACTTGAAAGTATTTTTCATATCGTAAGTTTTTGCTTTGAGATACCATCCGGTGTGGTGGCGGACGTGTTTGGCAGGAAGAGAACGCTTATCTGTAGTCAGGCGATGATGCTTTTATCCGCAACATTAATGATGGTATCCACGGGATTTGCGACAACGGCGCTGGCGATCGGATGTAGTGCGCTCGGCTACAATCTGGCGTCCGGTACCAGGG
>CAVCFM010000464.1:0-6487 GCA_963601305.1 bacterium
ATAATTCCTGCCATCGGGATATAATTGTTGAACAGGAAATAAATCAGTGCCGGCAACATCATAATATAAACCGGTATCACTTTTGACCATCGTATACGCTTTCTCTTTTTCCCCGCTACAGCCTGCTTCATTTTTTTCACCCTTTCTTCATGTCTTAAAGCATCAATCGGGATGCAGGCTCACCTGACATCCCGACTGAAATACGCTCCTGTATCTGATTAGTTCTGTGAAGCGAGCCACTCATCAAACTGTGCCTGGTTGTCAGCAATGATCTCATCGATTCCCGCTGCATCCAATGCGTTGATAAATGTCTCATAAGTTCCCTCTACATCCTCGACACTGCCTGTCTCTAATGCTGGCAGATACTGATCTAACACGGAATTGACTGCGATCAGCTGGTTGGACATATTCGCTGTGTTATAGTTATAACCAAATGACTTGTATGTCTTCTTCTCGTTGTTGGCTGTCCACGCATCATTCACATCCTTGCCCGCGCCTGCGCTGAATGCCTTCTCATTTCTGCGGTCCCCGTATAACCCAAGTGCGTTGTAGTAAGTTGTGTTGTCCATGGTCACGCCATCCGGGAATGCGACTACATTTTCCTCATCGGTTTTCACATAGTGAGTTCCCTCGATACCAACCATCAACAGATCAGCGATATCCTGATCTTCATACATCAGATTTAAGAACTTCATAGCTGCTGATGGGTTTGCACTGGTGATCGGAATCGTCCAATATACACTGCTCGCTGCAGTAATAGATGGAAAATATCCGTCTGTAATGTTTAATGCAATTGTGCTAAATCCGTAAGATGCCTCTGTGTTTGCAGTCTGGACCGGCTGCGCGTTCATGAAATAGCCACAGCATTTGCCGGTGGTCATCAATTCTGTGTTCGTCGCATCTGTGGTCGCTGCATCCGGCATGATATATCCTTTCTCGTACCAGTCACGCATCGTCAGTAAAAAGTTCTTATACCCTTCGGTCTTATAAACGTTCTCAATCGTTGTGCTGTCTGCGCTTAAAATTGCACCGGATGCTGTGGTTGCACCCAGATTATCCATCTCTGCAACATATCCATAACTCGTTGCTGTGGATCCGACACCACTTCCGAGCGCTGCCAGCGGATAGCAGTCCGGATGATTTTCTTTTATCTTAGCAAGAATATCGCCAATCTCATCCAATGTGTACTCGTCTTTCTGTTCTTCTCCAAGCTCATCGAAGTATTCCTCGCGGATGATCATTCCACCCCGAAAACCATATGCCGCAGACACCGGTGTCACACCGTAGGTCACACCATCAATCACGGCACCATCAGTAATCGGTGCTTCCTCAGTCAATCCCTTCAGATACTGTCCATCGGATGCGAGTAAGTCATCGATTGGTGTCAGCTGACCGCTTGTCACGTAATTGTTAATTCCCTGGAATGCAATACACATCAGGTCTATCTGCTCTCCGGAACCAATCCACAGCGAATAGTTGCTAAAAGTATCCGGGATTGCAACTGGTTTTAACTCTACCTCCACATTGATCTCTTTTGTGGAGATTTCGTTGATCGCATCCTGGACTGCCTGCAAATCTGCCGGTGTCTCGCCCAATGTTAAGTATGTCATGATGACGTGGTCTGTTTCCCCTGTCTGCTCTGAGCCAGAAGCGCTTTCTGTCCCGCTTGTCTCTGCACTTGTGCTGCCGCCGTCGCTGCTGCTTCCACATCCCGCAAACAAACTGGCTGTCATTGCTGCCGTAAGCATCGTTGCTAAAAATTTCTTTTTCATTGCTTCGTCCTCCTCCCGACATATCAGCTATATGTCTTTCATTTGATAATACTATTATAAAAAGGATTTCGGTTTTTGAATTCAACAAAGCCGACTAACTTTTTTCACTTTTTCGATGTTTTTTATCTCATTTCCGATTTTTATATGTACATTTCCGATTCATTGTTTTTGCTATCTCTTTAACAACTTATATGATGATCTCATATATTTTTTCCATTTGTTTTAATCACTTCAGCATACCACTCTGCCGAATCTTTTATCACTCTTTCCTGATTTCTGTAATCAATATATATCAGACCAAATCTCTTATCATATCCCTCCGTCCACTCATAATTATCCATAACTGACCAGTACTGATATCCCATCACTGGTATTTTTTCATTTACTGCGCGCTTTAGGCATATCAGATAACGATGGATATAATCGATTCTTTCCGGGTCATGTACCTTACCATCCAAAGATACAACATCGAGACATGCGATTCCATTTTCGGTAATCATCAGCGGTTTATTATATCTCTCATAGAAAAAACGGCAGCACCAGTACATCGCATCCGGTGTAATGCTCCAACCCATTGCTGTTTTGGGACTTCCCTGATATTCATATCTCCCATATGCATATGCAACCGGTGAAAATGCATCTCCGCCTCCCTGATACACATTAAATCCAAAGAAATCCAGGGGCTGCGATATCAGCTTCCATTCCTCCTCTGAAAAATGTGGCAGTTTTTCCTGTAAACATTTATCTATACCCTCCGGAAAATGTCCTAGATATATAGGATCTGCCCACCATGCCAATGCCGCCGGAAAAAGTTCCTTCTCCACTTTAAACGTCTGTGCCCTTGCTGCCTCAATCTCCTCGCTGCTTTCATCCTTAGGTATCACTGTACTTGTTGCAGGTGCAATGCTGATTTTGGCTTTGTTTCCACAGTGCTCTCTGATTGCCTGCACTGCTTTTCCATGTGCCAGTAACACATTTCTGGTAACTTCCATTATCGTTTCCGATTCATTTTTTTCAAATGGCGCATGTACACCACCCTCCATCCCCGCTCCGACAAATAACTGCGGTTCATTAAATGTAATCCAATAATTTACCTTTTCTCCCAAAGCATTCAATATTACCCTCGTATATTCCAAAAACCATTCGGAACTTTCTGGATTTTTCCAGCCTCCCTTACGATACAATTCCATCGGAAGATTCCAATGATATAATGTAAGTATCGGCTCAATTCCTGCTTCAAGCAGTTCTTGTACCAGGCCCTGATAAAAGCTGATTCCTGCTTCATTAACTTTTCCAATCCCATTCGGAAGTACCCTTGGCCAACTGACAGAAAATCGATAACTCTTCAGTCCCATTTGCTTCATCAAAGCAATATCCTCCCGATATCTGTGATAATGGTCACAGGCAACATTTCCATTTTCCCCGTGTATCACATGCCCCGGTTCCTGTGTCATTGCATCCCAAATGCCATACCCCTTTCCATCATCAAGATATGCACCCTCAATCTGATGTGCCGCTGATGCCGCTCCCCACAAAAAATTCTTGTCAAAGCACATATATAATCCCTCCTGTTTTTTTTCAATAAAAACACTTATCTACTTTTCAGTGTCTTTATTATAAAAAAGAAAGCCGGCTTTTGAATTTAACAAAGCCGACTAACTTTTTTCACTTTTTCGATGTTTTTTATCTCATTTCCGATTTTTATATGTACATTTCCGACCCAGGCTTTTCGTCCTCCTCTGCCAGCCATTCCGCTTCCCGCTGCGTCCTCGATTTTCACAATGCAGGTCGGTCTCCGGTTATGATTTACTGTGTTCCCTGTTCTGATACTCTCTCGGCGTCATGCCATAGTATTTCTTGAACATCTTCGTAAAATAGGAGTAATTGTTGTAGCCGACCTTGGCAGAAATCATCGTGATGGAAAGCTGCCCCTGCTCCAATAACTTTTTTGCCAGTATCATCCGCTGCTCGGTGATGTAATCGATCAGGGTCTGATTGTGCTGCTTTTTAAACAGTCTGGTCAGATGGTCCGGACTTAAGTAGACGATTTTGGCAAGCTGCTCCACCGTCAGACTTTCCGAGATATTCTTCTGAATGTAGAGTTCTACCTCCTTGACAACATCTCTCTGCCCGACGCTGTTTTCCGCGCCCTCCGGCTTTGCCAGTTCCTCTAAGTAGCGCTTCCCGTAAACCTCGTACTCCCGGTTCTCTCTTTTTTCATGGATGACAGAAATCGCATGGCTTAACACCTCCACGACCTTTTCCGGCGGTGCCGGTTTTAACACATAATCGAGGCACTGCAGCTGGATCGCTTTTCTTGCAAAATCAAATTCATCATGACACGTTAAAAAAATACACTCGGTGTCGGGGTAATGCTCCTTGACCCACTCAACCAGATCCAGCCCGCTTCCGTATGGCATCTCGATGTCGCACAGCAGGATATCGATCTCCTCGGTCACAAAATGGTTAAGCGCCTGCGCATAGCTGTTTGCAGTGAACACCGTAAGCTCCGGCAGCCTGCTCCAGTCAACCCCGTCGATAATTCCCTGGATCGCATATATCTCATCGTCCACGATTAATAAATTCATGTTCTTCCCCTCCGTTTTCGCCGCGCCTTATGATCGGAAGCTTCATCCACACCTGCGTTCCCTCTCCCACTGCGCTGCTGATGGTCATTTCCGCGTCCTCACCGTAAAAAATCTTCAACCGCTTTCTGCAATTCCAGATTCCAATGTGCGTTCCGATGTTATCCACCACCTTTTCGCCTCTGCGAAGTTTTTCCAATACCTCAGGTCTAATCCCGTTTCCGGTATCCAAAATGGAAATAGACATCTTCTCCCCGTCATTTTTTGCAATGACGATAATCTCAATCACTTCTCCCATTTTGAGGGCATACTTGATGGAATTTTCCACAAAATTCTGTATTAGAAGCGGCGGTATCAACACATCGTCCAGGTCTTCATCCATCTCGTACACATGCGTGAACGTCCCCGGGAAACGGATCTTCTGGATGTCGAGATAATTTTTTACAAACTGCATCTCAGACCCCAGCGGCACCAGCTCATCATTGCTGCGAAGAGAATACCTAAAATACTGCACCAGGCTCATCGTATACTGCGTGATGACGTCATAGTTTTTTGACTGCGCCAGGCTGTAGATCATATTCAGCGAATTTAGCAGCAAATGCGGATTGATCTGCAATCTCAGATTCGTCGTCTCCATCTTTAACTTTTCGATATCTGTCTCGTATGCCTCGATTTTTAAATCGTTAATCTGGCTCACCATACTGTTGAACACGTGGTTGATATGCTTAAATTCACTGGAGGACTCCTCCTCCGCAAGGCGGTAATCAAGGTTCTCATTCTCGACTTCGTGCATACCCTTTTTCAGCTCATTCAGCGGTTTTAACACCAGCGCACGGATCGCGATGATCATAGCCGGAATAAGCAGCAGACAAAGGAATCCGAAAATCTGTATCACGCGCTCTAGCTGCGGTATCGCGGCGCGGATCTGCTCATACGGGATCACCCGCACCAGATAATAATCCGTCACCGATGACGGGCAGGAAATCACCATATATTTTTCTTCTGTCCCATCTATTATAACATTTTGCTGGGTCTTGCCAAGCTGAAAGGACAGCCTGGTATCCTCCGAGACAACCCTGCCGTCTTTATCGGTCAGATAAAATTGTTCCCCCGAAAACCCATTCATACTCCGTATTCCGTCTAAAATCGTATCAGGTTTTATCAGAAATCCAAAGGAATAATCGTAGTAGTTAATATTGTCCACCAGATACCTGTCTATGCCATCATCGACAACCTCAAACTGGTACGGATGGTATGCCTCCATATCATGTTCCGTCAAAAATGATTTGAGCTGCTCCGCCGCTGTGTAATCCATGACATTCACATCATAAGTGACCACCGCCCAGTCATCCCAGTTCGTCTTCAGATATGCTGCATCTGCAAGCTCCAGGTCCTCCCTCGCATCCTGTAACTTTTTCCAAAACTGGTACCGCGTCAGCTCCTGCTCCTTAGAGTCCTCCGAGAGTGCTGACCAGTTTTCTCCCATCAATATCTTGACCTGCTTATCAACGTTCATCAGATCATCGTCGATCCTGGTCATGTAAATCGCCAGCTCGTCCTCATAAGATTGCACCAGTTCCCGCTGCACATTTAGGATCATCCGGTTGGATGTATACAGCAGCAACAGGTTGATTGGAATTAAAACCAGACAGATGATACATATCAGTTTGGTCTCCAGTGAATTTATGATTTTTTTGCATTTCTGTCTCATACCGCTCCCACCCCACTTTAAATATCAGTATAACAAAAAACGGAAATGAAATCTCTATCCATTTCCGCTTCTGTTTATGAACATTTCTGATTTTTTAGAGTTGGTTTGGAACATCTCTGCCGGTGTACATAATACGGATAACTGTCACTATTTTGGCATCCTTATCCGGGATGTATAGTATCAGATAATTGTCCACGGGCATTATTCTTACTCCTCTGCTATGCCAAGGCTCCTTTTCATAAAGCTTAAATTTTTCCGGGAACTTTTCAAGTCCCATGATATGCTTCTCTAACCTTTCAATCTGCCCTGCTGCATTATCCGGTGAAAGTAGCTCCAATATACTCATATATATTTCTTAAATCAGCATCGGCTTGTTCCGTGATAATTATTTCATAAATCATATTCCATAATCTTTACGC
>CAVCFM010000465.1:0-9175 GCA_963601305.1 bacterium
GCCGCGCCTGTCAGACCGGTCGTTGAGTGAAAAGTTTGAGCTGATCAATCAGTTTTTTGCGGAGGAGGCAGTCAATTCCAAGTGTTCCATCGAAGTGACGACGGAGGCAATCCGGGCATTGATGGCGTTAAAGTTTTCACACGGCATCAAGGAACTGCGCTTAGAGATCCGGTCTGCCTGCGCCAACGCGTATATCCGGGTGCTGGATGAGCCGGAGAAAAATATGAGGGTCTGCCTGAACGACTTTGAGGAAAATGTGCAGCGCGGACTGCTTCTCTACCGGAACCGGCGCACAGACATCGACGAGCTGGTGGGGGCTGCCAATTTTATGCTCTACGATATGCATGAGGGGCTGGTGGACACCAAGAGCGGTCATATCATGGACGATGTGTATGACAATATCAAGTATCAGTACAAGGAACTCTCAGACCGGGGCGTCAGTGATGGGGATATCCGTGAGGTGATCGAGGCTTATGTCGGGACGATCACCAAGCTTGTGCCGGACAGAGAGCGGGAAGAACAGGGAGAACTCAATTTAGAATCACTGTCCAAGACCGTGGATATCCGTGTGATCAACGCGGTCAGTCTGCTTGCAGAGCGCTACAAAAAGGAACAGGGGAGAACGCTGTCGAACAAAGTGTTTTACGGCATCTGTCTGCACCTGAATTCACTGATGACGATGCAGCCGCTAGAGCACAAGCGGATCACCGACGAACAGGTCAAGCAGATCATCCGGGATTATCCGGCGGAATATGCTTCGATGATCGAATTCTCGAAGATGTTGGAGGAGATGCTGCACATCAGCATAAGCGTCGAGGAGGCAGTGCTGCTTACGATGTTTATCATCAAGCCGGAGGAGCCGGTGCATCAGCCGGTACTGCTGTACGCCATGCATGGAAACGGAACGGCGAAATACCTCGCGGAGACGACGAATGTGCTGACGCAGGAAAACAACGCCTATGCGTTTGATATGAATCTGACGTCGGATACCAGGCAGGCGATGGCGGATCTTGAGGAGCTGATCTTAAGCATCGACAATGGCGGCGGTGTCATTGCAATCTACGACACCGGTTCGTTTGCCACGATGTTTGACATGATCGCGGAACATACCAACGTAAAAATCCGCTGTATCAATATGCCAGTGACGATGACTGGAATTGAGGTGGCGAGAAGATGCGCCAGAGAGGGAGACATCGACCAGATCTATCACACGGTCAATCAGGAACTGTTACAGCTGTTGCATCCGGTGGAGCAGCTCAAGAAAATCATTGTGACGCTGTGCCACACCTCGGAGGGCGGTGCGATGCAGCTCAAAAAATATATTGACCAGTATTCCAAGTTAAACATGCGCACCGTACCGCTTGCGGTGGCGGATAAGGATAACCTGATCCGCGAGGTGATCGAGCTGAAAAAGACATACACGATCCATGCATTTGTGGGAACATTTGACCCAAAACTGTTCGGAATCCCGTTTATCTCCATTGCGGATGTGTTTGAGAGCAGCAAGGAGGATTTGGATCGGGTGCTGATGTTTGAGCCGGTGCGCAGAAGGCGTATCGATTACGACGCCGTGTTGTCGAACTGGCAGGGACAGTTTACCAATGTATCGTTTGAAAAAATGCGCAAGGTGCTCCCACAGGTTGTGGAGGAACTTGCGGTGGCATACAGTCTGGAAGACGGCGAAAAAATGGGACTGTTCGTACATATTGCGTCAATGTTAGACTGTGTGGCATCACCCGGATATGTCTATCGCAACAAGGGTGGAGTGGCATTTGTGGAAAGTCACAAGGACGACTACCTCTTTGTGGCGAAGGCGCTAAAACCGTTGGAGAAGCAGCTTAAGGTCATTATCAACGACGAGGAGATCGGCATCATTATGATGATACTAAGACAGGACAAATAGAATACAGCACAGAGAAAGAGTCGTTTGATATGCCTACTTGACAGGAGGCATATCAAACGACTCTTTTTGCTGCCCTATAGGAAATAGCGTATAGAGCTGCACAGTTGGATCATGCTCTCGCTTTGACGATGGCAGTCTGCATGTCGTAGAGTGCATTGGACATGCGCGAGAGATAGATGGCATCGGAAAAGCCGCGCAGAAAACGGTTCATCTTCTTCTGCCCATAGTGGAGCATTTCCTGCTCAAAGGTAACCTCGAGCTTATCGCCGGAAGGCTTTGTGGTGTAAGCCATCTCAATCGTCTCGGCGATGGATCTAGCCTTCGCCTTGTAGCAGCTGCCCCGGACGTAGTCCGTAATGATAAGGTCAATCGCGGAATGTTCCTCCTTTGTCCTGCGCGTAGCCTTAAAACCGGGTCTGATGTCAGACGGCTTGTAGGCGACCTTTCCGGTGCGGTCCTTATTGGCAATCGCTAAAAGCTCCTGTTCCAGATAATCGTAAAATTCATCGGAAGTGATATCGAGCGTTCTTATAATCTTCATGTACCAATCATAGCATGGTGAAAATGACGGAGCAAGAATGGAATTTTTTCAAAGGTTTGGATAAATCATACAAAAAAATAATACAGAAGAAAAAGTTATACACAAAAAAATATCGGGTAAAAAATTATACACAAAGACCAACCGGGAGAAAAAAGTGAATCTGACTGTGAGATAAAATACACAAAAACTATACGCAAGACACGAAAAAATTGCGACAAAGTAACTAGTAGGAAAAACATACTATTTGACATAATGCACAGTTTTTGATAAAACAAAATCACGAAATGAACAAAGTTCACAAAAACAGGAGAGAGGGTGAGAAAATGGCAGATTCACAGAACCAGGAGCCACTTGATGGTGAAATGATCGCAATGAACATTATTGCAAGTGCAGGAGATGCACGTTCCTTTGCGTTCGGAGCATTGGAGGAAGCCAAGAAGGGCAACTTCGATGAGGCGGACCGGCTGCTTGAGGAATGTAAGAAAGCGGGAGTAGCCGCACATCGTGCCCAGTCAGATTTACTGACAGCAGAGGCGAACGGCAATGCGCCGGAGATGAACGTACTGCTCGTTCACGCGCAGGATCATTTTATGACGAGCATGTTGGCAGAGGAATTGATCAGGGAAATTATCGCACTGTATAAGCTTCAGAAATAGGGGTATTTCAAAAGTACAGGGCAAATCAAAAAGGAGACGAAGACTATGAGAATATTATTGGTATGTGCAGGCGGAATGTCTACAGGGTTATTGATGAAAAAAATGGAAGCATACTGGAAGGAACAGGGAGAAGACCTTACCATCAATGCAGTAGGCCTTGCTGAGTATGGCGATGTCTACAAAGATTATGACATCGTTCTGGTGGGACCACAGGTCCGCTATAAGCTGGAGGACATCAGAAAAGACACCGGACTTCCGGCAGACGTTGTCAACTCATTAGATTATGCTATTGCAAACTGCCCGAACATTATGAAACAGGCAAAGGCGTTAATGGCACAGAAATAATGAACAAAAATAGTCTATAAAAAAGGAGAGAAAAATATGGAGGGGTTATTTAATTCACCGGTTATGGTAAAGCTTCAGGAGTTTGGTCAGAAGCTTGGTCAGAACAAATTTTTAAGCGCATTGCAGGCAGCGATGATGGGCTCCATGTCCGTTATCATGTGCGGTTCCGTATTCCAGATCATCTGTGCAGTCTTAGGTATGTGCGGCGTGGATTCTGCAAGCACGGTATACACGATTTTGTATATGCCGTATAACTTTACTATGGGACTTGTAGCAATCTGGATCACCGGCATGATCGCATTTAACTATGCAAAAAATGTGGGCTGCAAATCACCGTTGCTCACAACCATTGAGGCGTTGGCATGCTTCGTATTGGTTGCAGGCTTTGATATCACACAGGGTTCATCCATCGCAACCTTAGATGTTACATACCTCGGTTCCCAGGGAATGTTCTTAGGATTCGTCGTTGCATTTGCCACGGTTCGCATGGATCACTTCTGCCAGGTAAAAAATATCCGCATCAAAATGCCGGATGTGTGCCCGCCATCACTGGTAAACTCTATGGCAGCCATCATTCCATCGGTATTTAATGTAACCATCTGGCTGGCACTTTCTGCAATCGTCATCAGCGTTTCCGGCGGAGCTTACAACCTTGCATCCGGATTTATGGCACTGCTTTCCGCACCTTTGGGAGCACTCACTTCCACACCGGGAATGTTCATCTTAGGCTTGTTTGCATGCTTGATGTGGTGCTTTGGTATTCATGGAACCATGCTTTTAATTTCCGTATTGATGGCGCCGATGATCATGGTGGCAGCAGAAAATGCAGCAGCTTATGAGGCAGTCATCGCAGCAGGGGGAACCGTTGCAGAGGCACAGGCTGCACTGACATTCTATCCGGTGGCACTGTTCGGAGCACTTGCAATCTGTGGAGGTACCGGTAACACGTTACCGCTTTGTATCTTTGGATTAAAGGCAAAATCAGAGCAGATCCGTGCTGTCGCAAAAGTCGGTATTGTACCTGGATGGTTCGGTATCAATGAGCCGGTTACCTTTGGTATGCCGATCATGTATAACCCGATTTTGTGTATTCCTTATATTTTAAATGTTATGGTTGTTATGCTGTTGACACTGATTGGTTACAAGATTGGATTCTTAAGACCGGCACACGTATTTATCGGTTCTCTGATGCCGATGGGATTTGCACAGTTTTTAGGCACATTCCGCTGGCAGAATGCAATCTGGGATTATCTGATGATCATCCCGGCAGGACTGGTATGGTATCCGTTCTTTAAAGTTTATGATAACCAGCTGGCAGCTCAGGAGGCAGCCGCTAAAGAAGCTGAGGGAGCAGCAAAATAAAGGAGAAGTGTAGAGGGAGGAATTAGATCATGAGCAGATTTCCAAAAGATTTTTTGTGGGGCGGCGCTACGGCGGCAAACCAGTATGAAGGTGGTTACTTAGATGGCGGCAAGGGGCTTAACACGTCCGATGTGATGACGGGCGGATCCCACACGGTGGCAAGAAGGGTATCCTGGAAGAACGAGACGACCGGGGAGACCGGATTTACCGGCATGGGATTCGGCGCACCGATGGAGATCCCGGAGGGGGCAGTTCCGGCTGTGTTGGACGATGTCTATTATCCAAGCCATGAGGCGACCGATTTTTACCATCATTATAAAGAAGATATTGCCCTGATGGGGGAGATGGGATTTAAGACATTCCGTCTCAGTATGAACTGGGCGCGTATTTTCCCGAACGGGGATGATGCAGAGCCAAACGAGGAAGGACTTGCGTTTTATGATGCAGTGTTTGATGAGTGCAAAAAATACGGCATTGAGCCGTTGGTGACGCTGTCCCACTATGAGACACCGTTAAATCTTCTGATAAAATACGGCGGCTGGACGAACCGCAAGTGCATAGGATTTTTTGAAAACTATGCAAAAACTGTATTTGCGCGTTACAATGGCAAGGTCAGATATTACCTTACATTTAACGAGATCAATATCATGGAGATGGCGGGCTATATGGCGGGCGGTATTGTGGACAGTACGCCGCAGAACCTCGCACAGGGTGCACACAATCAGTTTGTCGCAAGTGCGCTGGCAGTGAAAGCCGCACATGAGATAAACCCGGAGATAAAAGTCGGACAGATGTTGGCATACACGCCGATGTACACCTATACCTGCGACCCGGCAGACCAGATCCTTGCGATGGAGATGTCGCAGAGAACGCTGTTTTATTCAGATGTGCAGACCGGCGGAAGTTATCCGGAGTACCGTTTGAAAAAATATGAGAGAGAGGGAATCGTGCTTGACGACACACCGGAAGATTACGAGCTGATCAAAAATTATTCCGCTGACTTCTTAAGTTTCTCCTGCTATGGTTCCAGCACAGTGACGACACATAAGGATGTGGAAGGTTCCGGCGGCAACTTTATGATGGGAGTGAAAAATCCGTATCTTGAGACGAACGCATGGGGGTGGGCAACAGATCCGGCATGCTTAAGACTTGCCTGCAACACGCTGTATTACCGCTATCACAAGCCAGTATGGATTGTCGAAAACGGAATCGGCTGGGACGATCAGATGGAGGCAGACGGCAGCGTACATGATACCTATCGTATCGATTATCTGCGCAAGAACATCGAGTCCATGCGGGACGCCATCGTCAAGGATGGCGTGGAGCTGATGGGCTACACGATGTGGGGCTGCATCGATCTGGTATCCGCAGGCACCGGCGAGATGAAGAAACGGTATGGTTTTGTCTATGTAGACAAGGATGACAACGGCAACGGCACCTTAAAGCGGAGTAAGAAAGACAGTTTCTACTGGTATAAAAAGGTGATTGCGAGCGACGGAGAAGATTTAGCATAAGGGAGAACGAGTATGGTTACATTTACATATACGATCACAGATGAAGTGGGAATCCACGCAAGACCGGCAGGTCTTCTGGTGAAGGAGGCAAAAAGTTATCCGGAGACCGTGACACTGTCCTGCAACGGAAAAAGTGCAGATGCGAAGCGCCTGATGGCATTGCTGGCGCTTGGCATAAGAAAAGGGGATACGGTTACACTGGAGATCAGCGGAGATAATGAGGCTGAGACAGCGGTCAAGTTGGAGGAATTCTTCGAGTCAAATTTATAGGAAGGAATGACAGCGATGGAGAGATATACCGGTAAAAAAGTATTTGGCGGAATTGCGATCGGCAGGATCCGCTTTCACCGAAAAGAGCAGAATGTGGTAGTCCGCAAAAAAGTGACGGACACCGCTGCGGAAGTAAAACGCTATGAGGACGCAAAGGCTGTGGCAATCGAACAGTTGAAGGAATTGTATGAAAAGGCCGTAAAGACAGTCGGAGAGCTCAACGCACAGATTTTTGAAGTGCACTCGATGATGCTGGAGGACGATGACTACAATGACTCTGTGCACAATATGATCGAATTGCAGGGTGTCAATGCGGAATATGCGGTAGCTGTGACAGGTGACAATTTTTCGGATATGTTTGCAGGGATGGAAGACGAGTATTTTAAAGCGCGTGCCATTGATGTGAAGGATATCTCGGAACGGGTGATCTCCATCCTGGGTGGCAGGAGTGACAGGCAAGAGGAGGGAGAGGAGCCGGCAATCATTGTCGCTGAGGATCTGACACCGAGTGAGACCGTGCAGATGGATAAGGATAAAATCTTAGCATTTGCGACAAAGCTCGGCTCCTCAAACTCCCACACGGCAATCCTTGCAAGGACGATGAGTATTCCGGCGTTGATCGGCGTCGATATCGATGAGAGCTGGGACGGGAAACTGGCGATCGTCGATGGAAATGCCGGAGAGATCATCGTGGATCCGGACGATGAGGTACTCGCTTCCTATCGGAAAAAGGTGGAGGAAGAGTCACGGCAGAAAGAATTGTTGCAGAGTCTTAAGGGAAAGGACAATGTGACGCTTAGCGGGCAGAAGATCAATCTGTATGCGAATATCGGCAATGTCTCTGACCTTGCGGCTGTCTTAAAAAATGATGCCGGCGGGATCGGATTATTCCGAAGCGAGTTTTTATACCTCGAGCAGGATCATTTTCCAACGGAGGAAGAGCAGTTTGCGGTATACAAGCGCGTTGTGGAGACGATGGCTGGAAAGAAAGTGATCATAAGGACATTGGATATCGGGGCAGACAAGCAGATCGATTACTTTGGGTTAGAACATGAGGATAACCCGGCGATGGGGTACCGGGCAATCCGGATCTGCCTGACACAGCCGGAGATATTTAAGACACAGCTTCGGGCGCTGTTACGTGCCAGCTGCTACGGAAATGTGTCCATCATGTACCCGATGATCACATCCTTAGAAGAGGTGCGGGAGATCAAGCGGATCGTGGCGGAAGTCAAAGAGGAGCTTACCGCGGCAGGCATCCCGTATCAGGATGTGGAACAGGGGATTATGATCGAGACACCGGCTGCCGTTATGATAAGCGAAGAGCTGGCGCGAGAGGTTGATTTTTTCAGCATCGGAACCAATGACTTAACACAGTACACACTGGCGATAGACAGGCAGAATGCCAAGCTCGACCGTTTTTACAATCCACATCATGAGGCAGTATTGCGCATGATCGAGATGGTGGTAAAAAACGCCCACAAAGCGGGAATCTGGGCGGGAATCTGCGGGGAACTGGGGGCGGATACCGAGCTGACAGAGCGTTTCCTTGCCATGGGAATGGATGAGTTGTCGGTGGCTCCCGGCATGGTGCTGCCGGTGCGGCAGAAAATACGTGAGACGAAATAAAAAAAGGGATTGTCATTTCATTTTGATGTGGCAATCCCTTTTTACATAACTCGCTTTTGTATTAAATATTTATAAAATAGTGCTGATAACAAAAATTGTGCCACTTTTGCTAAAGAATATTCAAAGAAATCACATGTAATTTGTGGTAGTATACAAGTGCAGGAAACATGAAACCATACTTAATGTCACAAACCCCACCGTGGCGGAGTGTGGTTTTATGTGTAATAAAGCACTGAGATGGAGGATGAAGGATCGATGAGAGAAATCATTAATATCAATGAAAAATGGGCTTTTTCAAAGGAAGCATCAGCAGTACCTGCCACAATGCCGGAAAAATGGTATTGGGTGACACTGCCTCATACATGGAACGCAATTGACGGACAGGACGGCGGCAACGATTATTACCGTGGAACCTGCTACTATGCAAAGGAGATCGAGAAAGCAGAGCTTCCAACAGCAGACCAGTATTACTTAGAGCTGCGCGGAGCAAACTCTTCTGCAGACGTCTATGTGGACGGAGAGAAGTTAGCTCACCATGATGGTGGATATTCTACCTGGCGTGTCAACATCACAGAGGCATTGAAGGACAGAAGTCTGGTTGTCATTGCCGTTGATAACAGCGCCAATGAAATCGTATATCCGCAGAATGCCGACTTCACATTCTATGGCGGTTTATACCGTGATGTGAATATCATTGCTGTAAATGACTCTCATTTTGATTTAGATTACTACGGTGGTCCTGGTATAAAAGTGACACCGCAGATTAACGGAGCAGATGCTTCTGTTGAAGTGGAAGTATTTGTGACAAACGCAAAAGCCGGACAGAAGCTTGCATACAAGATTATGGATGCAGAGGGAAATGTCATCGGTGAGAAGACCGTAGATGCATCTGAGACAAAGGTTACCTTCGATATCAAGAATGTACATCTGTGGAACGGAAGAAAGGATCCATACC
>CAVCFM010000466.1:0-3445 GCA_963601305.1 bacterium
TGTCAATTTTTTAAGTAAAAAATCCTGCCATTTACAGATTGACGCGGTCTACGAACCGCATTTCGCCCACTATGGAGCGGAGTTTGGCAAGACGATCGCCGGATTTTTCTCTGATGAGCCGGAGATTGGAAATGTGTCGGGCTATGGAAGAGAGACGGGGATCGGAAACATGACCATGCCGCTGCCGTGGAGCGAGGAGATGCCGGAGCTGATGAAAAACCGGTTCGGTGCCGATTACCTGCGCAAGATCCCGGCACTCTGGATGCACGTGGGAAGCGACGAGTTTACCGCGGATGTCCGCAACGGCTACATGGATATTGTGACGGATCAGTGCCGGCGCAATTTCGGCGGTCAGATTGGCGAGTGGTGCCGTGCGCATGGAGTGGAATATATCGGACACATCATCGAGGACTGTGGCATGAGCACGAGACTCGGTGCATCCCAGGGACATTACTTCCGTGCACTTGACGGTCAGGACTGGGCAGGCATCGATGATATCGGCGGACAGGTGGTCCTCGGCGGAGAAAACATCAGTCATATGGCGCTGCTGGGCTTTGATGCCGACGGAGAATTTTATCATCACGCGCTGGGAAAAATGGGAACGTCCCTGGCACAGATTGACCCGAAGAAGCAGGGGCGCGCTATGTGTGAACTGTTTGGCGCTTACGGCTGGGGAGAGGGCACACGGCTGATGAAATACATCACGGACCATTTTCTGGTGCGCGGTATCAACCGGTATGTCCCGCACGCTTTTTCGCCGAAGGAATTCCCGGATTTTGACTGTCCGCCACATTTTTATGCGCAGGGCAAAAATCCGCTGTACAAGCCCTTTGGCACGCTGATGAAATACACCAACCGCATCGCGCACCTGATAGACGGTGGTGTGCATGTGGCGAGCGTGGCAGTTCTCTATCACGCCGAGTCCGAGTGGTCGGGAATGGGTTACACCGATATGGTTAAACCGGCGCGTGCGCTTGATGATGCGCAGATTGACTATGATTTTGTCCCGGCAGATGTGTTTGGCAGACGGGATAAGTTCCTGACGTCGGTGGATGAGCAGGGGCTTCACATCAACCAGAGCACCTACCAGGCGCTTGTGATCCCTGCGAGCGATTATCTGGCGCCGGAGGTACTTGCGTTTATCCAGGAGGCAAGACAGTATCACTTCCCGGTTTACGTGTCCGGTAAGACGCCGGTACACCGGATAGCCGGCACGGAGACAGTGGCATTAGAGGAACTTGCTGAGACGCTGAAGCTGCGCGGAATCTGTGATGCAGTCAGCGATATTCCATATAGGAACCTGCAGATCTATCACTACAGAACGAGAGACGAGCAGTATTACCTGATCTCCAATGAGGATGCAGGAGGGACCTATCAGGGCAGTATCACGATTCCGGTGCGTGGAATACCGTACCGCTACGATGCATTTACGAATGAACTTTATACGGTGGCATATGAGACCATCCCGCAGGAGGGAGGCAGCAGGAATCCTGCAAAAACCCGGATCGAACTTACCTTGGAGCCTTACGAGATGGCGGTTCTTGTGATCGCAGAGGATGAAAAACGCTATCAGAGCTGTGCGAAAGCACCGTATACCGCGGGAGCTAAGGTGGCGCAGATGGAGGACGGATGGAACGTTTCTTTTGTGGAAAATGAGAACTATCCGAAGTTTGCAGATGCCGTTACGATGCAGCAGCCGGAGAATGTGCTGCGCCACAAACCGGACTTTTCCGGTGTCATCCGCTATGAGGGAACGGTCACGCTGCCTGCGGAAAAAGAGCTGATCCTAAGCATCGAGGATGCGTATGAGTCTGTGGAAGTGTGGTGCAACGGAACTTATGTGGGCGAGCGTATCTGCCCGCCGTACCGGTTCGATGTGTCCGAGCTTACACATGAGGGAACCAACGATATCCGCATGGAGGTGCGCACCACCTTAGAGCGCAAGGTGCATGCACTGACCGGTGGAAAGAGTCCGTTTGGTCCACAGTTTGGCGTGGTACCGCCCAGCGGCATCATTGGCAACGTAGATATAAAAAGGAGAGTCGTGTATGGGAAATCAATATAAACTGGATTTAGAAAAATATGCAGCGCTGGCGCGTCAGGCGGCAGCGGAGGGATGCGTGCTCTTAAAGAATGAAAAAGAGGCGCTCCCGCTCAAAAAGGGCGATAAGGTTGCCGTGTTCGGGCGCATTGCATTTGATTATTATAAGAGTGGTCTTGGCTCGGGCGGACTGGTCAACACCAGATACGTGAGCGGTATTTTAGACGCTTTACAGAAAGAGCCGGATATCACGGTGGATAAGACCTTGCTTGGAATCTATGAGGAGTGGAGAAAGAGCCATCCCTTTGACGTCGGTGCGGGCTGGGGACAGGTGCCGTGGAGTCAAAAAGAGATGCCCCTGTCCGAGCAAGTGGCAGCGGAGGCAGCAGATCGGGCGGATGCGGCGATCATTGTGATCGGGCGCACCGCAGGCGAGGATCAGGATAACAGGGAGGAAGAGGGCAGCTATCTGTTGACCCAGACCGAGCGTGAGATGATAGCAACCGTGTGCCGTAATTTTTCCCGCACGATCGTGCTCTTAAATGTCGGAAACATCATCGATATGAAATGGGTGGCAGAATACAACACGGCGGCTGTGCTCTATGTATGGCAGGGCGGTCAGGAAGGCGGAAATGGCGTCTGCGATGTGCTGCTCGGAAGAGTGACGCCGTCTGGAAAGCTGACCGATACCATTGCCAAAAATATCGCGGATTATCCGTCAAGCGATTGTTTTGGCGACATGAAGTGTAATTTTTATAAAGAGGATATCTATGTGGGCTACCGCTATTTTGAGACATTTGCGAAGGATAAGGTGCTCTATCCATTTGGCTATGGACTTTCCTACACGACATTTCAGGTGGAGGCAGCGCTTGATGGCGTAAATGAGAACGGATTTACGGTAAAAGCCCGGGTAAAAAATACCGGAGCGGTATCCGGAAAAGAAGTGGTGCAGGTATACGTGAAGGCACCGCAGGGCATGCTTGGAAAGCCGGCGCGTGTGCTTGTCGCATTTGCAAAAACAAAGAAGCTGGCACCGGGGGAGGAGCAGGAGGTATCGCTTGAAGTTTCTAAGTATACCTATGCTTCCTACGATGACGGCGGTGTGACCGGTCATAAATCCTGCTATGTGTTAGAGGCGGGAACCTATGAGGTGTATGTGGGCACGGACGTGCGCAGCGCGGCATGTGCAGGAAGTTTTTCACATGAGTTAGAGGTGGTAGAGCAGCTGCGGGAAGCCTACGCGCCGGTGGAAGGATTTAAGCGGATGCACCCGGAACTTACGGATGCACAGACAAGGACCACTGCGCAGGCGGACGGGGAATTGTATACCGTGCATTATGAGGATGTTCCGTTGCGCACGGTAAATCCAAAGGAGCGGATGCTCGCACGTCGGATGGCTGATAT
>CAVCFM010000467.1:0-5044 GCA_963601305.1 bacterium
GTTATATGGCAGCGGTGCGGATGCAATCCGCAATCTCTGTGCGTCCTGCAAAGACACATGGGGGTATCTGAGTCAGGAAAAACGACTGCTGATCTACGAAAATCAGCCGGGAGATTTCTGGGGACTTAGAAGTGCGTTAGAGAATATGAGTACAGCAGATAATGTCGGAAATAATGCACATTCACCGCGGACAGATATCAAAAACGGAATAGGCAGCCTAAAATCTGTGCCGTTTATCACTGTGGCAATTATGGCAGTCAATATTCTGATATTCCTTGGCATGGAAGTGGTGGGGAGTACTTCGGACAATAGCTTCATGCTGCGCTGCGGCGCAATTTATCCACCGCTTATCTCGGAGAGGCATCAGTGGTGGAGGCTCCTTACTGCCGGATTTCTGCATTTTGGTGCAGAGCATCTGGTTAATAATATGTTGATTTTATATTGCATGGGAACACGCTTGGAACAGGCGGTCGGACATATCCGTATGTTTGTGATCTATATGCTTTCCCTGTTAGGCGGCAGTGTGCTGTCTTACAGCATGATGATGACAACCGGAGATTATGCGATTTCGGCAGGTGCCTCCGGGGCGATTTTCGGTGTGATAGGAGGCGTCCTGTGGGTGGTAATCTGGCATCATGGACATTATGCGGGAATCTCTACCAGACGTATGATGTTTATGATCCTGCTGACTGTGTATTACGGGTTTGCATCTACCGGGATCGATAACTGGGGACATATCGGAGGTGTGATCACAGGCTTTTTGATGACTGTAATTTTGTATCACAGAAAATATCAAAAAGATTGATTTTACCGGAGAAAATTTATATACTGAAATCAGTACTTCTGTTATGCAGAGACAAGATAGATGGAGGCAATATATGAAAATTAACATTTACTACGGCGGAAGAGGATTGTTAGACGATCCGACTCTGTATGTTTTAAATAAAATGGAAGAGGTGTTGTGTGAACTCCGGGTTACTGTGGAGCGCATCAATATATTCGAACACAAGAACGAAATCGCAACACTTCCACAGACGATGAAAGATGCGGATGGCATTATTCTTGCCACGACCGTAGAGTGGCTTGGCATCGGGGGATATATGCAGCAATTTCTGGATGCATGCTGGCTGTACGGGGACAAATCCAAGATCCAGACCACATATATGCAGCCGATCGTCATGTCTACCACATACGGAGAGCGGGAAGGTGAGATGACCTTAGCCAATGCATGGGAGATATTAGGAGGACTGCCGTGCTCCGGTATCTGTGGCTATGTGGAGGATCTGGTCAGCTTCGAGATGAACAAGGAATATACCGTGATCATTGAGAAAAAAGCAGAGAATCTGTACCGCACGATCTCGCAGAAGATGAAGAGTCTTCCGACCAGCAATCAGGCGGTAAAGCAGACCATATCGAGAACGCCGCAGATGGAGCTGACTCCGCAGGAGAGCGAACAGTTGTCTAAATATGTGTCTGACGACAGTTATGTGAAGAAGCAGAAAGAGGATATCCAGGAGCTGGCATCCATGTTCAAGGACATGCTTGGCAGAGAAAATCAGGAAGAGGAGACGGCATATATCGATAAGTTCCGCGACACATTCCAGCCACAGCCAGATTTTCATGCGAGATATCTGTTTATGATCGCAGACAAAAAGCCATTATTTATTGAAGTAAATGGGGAAGAGCTGACCATTCATTACGGACAGGAAGAGAATATCGATATCTATGCAAAGCTATCACCGGAAGTGCTCGAGAATATTATCGGTGGAAGAATGACTTTCCAGAGAGCATTTATGACAGGTGAAATGACAGCGAAGGGTAACTTTAAGATACTGCGCATGTTAGATACACTGTTTAATTTTGTGTAAGCGGCAGAGAGATAATGAATGTACAGCCGTCACCGGGGCGGGATTCATAGGATAACGTCCCGTGGTGGATTTCGATAATCTGCTTTGTGATAGAAAGCCCTACACCGCTCCCACCGGTTTTCGAGGTGATAAAAGGTTGAAACATATTACATTCGATGGTCGGGTCTAAGCCACCACCGAGGTCTGTAATGGAAATGTTCATGTAAGGTTCCTGGTAGGCGACATGTATATTTATTTCACCGGTACGGTTCATGGCCTCATAAGAATTTTTTACCAGATTGATCATGGCCTGCTTGATAAGCTGAGGGTCAAGTTCTACAAGCGGTAGATCATCATCGAGTGAGATATTACAGAAAAAGCCGTCGTGTGTTAAGGCGTGGATAGAGCGGACAAACTGGTGCATAAAGGAATAAATATTGACCTGCATCAGGTTTAAATGACTGCATAGTCGGGCAGAGGAAAATTGCGTTACCATACTTTTCAAAAAGTCGATTTCTGACATGGCTTCGCTCCAATATTCGTAGTCAGCCACCTCAGGGTGTGTTTTTGCGACAAGCTGTAACGTGCTGTTTATCAAAGTGATAGAATTTTTAATTTCGTGGAAAATATTAAGATAGTCCTCGTTGCTTAACACAGATAACCTCCGCCTACTATATATAAGATAGTTTATCATTAAAAAAAACGAAGTTCAATAAGAACTATACAACAAAATTCGACAAGCGTAATTAAGCAAAATGCTTAGAAGGGAGAACACAAAATGAAAGACGAAAATTGTATTTTTTGCAAAATTGCAGCGGGGGAGATTCCGTCAAACACGATTTATGAGGATGAGGATTTCCGGGTAATCCTGGATCTTAGCCCGGCGACAAAGGGACATGCGCTGATCTTACCGAAACAGCATTATGCAGATATTTATGAGATTGACGAGGAGCTTGCAGGCAAGGCGATGAAGCTGGCGAAGAAGCTTGCAACACATATGACAGACAAGCTTTCCTGTGATGGATTTAATATCTTGCAGAATAACCGTGAGGTTGCGGGACAGACTGTATTCCATTTCCATATGCACCTGATCCCACGCTACCGCGATGCGAAGAACAATGACATCCTGATGTGGGAGCATGAGACATTCACACCGGAGGAAATGACAGCCATCAAAGAGCAGATTAAATATAACTAATTGATATAGTCGAACTTTGAAAATAAAAAACGAGCGGAAAACCGATCAGTTGGTAACGGGTTCTCCGCTCGCTTTTTTATCAAAAAATTAATGATGAGAGATATTCACAAGGCACTTATTTTGTGGCGTCTTTGATCAAGCCAACAATTGTCTCAACCGAATTGTGTGAGCTGCTCTCTTCCATGGCTGTGATATAATCATCTCTTTTGCGGCATACATGCTCGATAGCTTCTAACAGTGTCGTGTTTGTCAGCTCTTCCTCTTCCAGAACATAGCTAAATCCCTGAGAGCGGAAAGAGTTCGCATTTAAAATCTGGTCTCCGCGACTTGCAGCAGCAGAGAGCGGGATTAAAATATTTGGTTTGTGCAGAGCTAAAAGCTCGCAGATGGCATTGGCTCCTGCGCGTGAGATAACCAGGTCCGCCAGTGCGAACATATCGGAAAGCTCCTCGTCTGCATATTCAAACTGGGCGTAGCCCACGGTGCCAAGCAGTTCGGGGTCGACATTTCCCCTGCCACATAAGTGAATAATATTGTAAGTTTTTATCAATTCCGGCAGCAGATTGCGGATGGCGGTGTTGATAACCTTAGAACCGCTGCTTCCACCGACAATTAACAGGGTGGATTTGGAGTGATCCTCAAATTTACAGAGGGCAAATGCACGCTCCTTGTCGCCGGTCAGCAGATTGCTGCGGATTGGGGAGCCGGTAAGGACTGCCTTGTCCGCCGGAAGGTATTTTAACGTTTCCGGGAAGTTGCAGCATACCTTGGTGGCCTTTGGAATGGCAATGCGGTTTGCAAGTCCCGGTGTGATGTCAGATTCGTGAATAATTGCCGGAATGTGGCAATGTCTCGCTGCAAGAACCACCGGAACGGACACAAATCCGCCCTTGGAAAAGACGACATCCGGTTTTATGCGTTTGAGCAGTTTGATAGACTGCCCGTATCCTTTTAATACTTTGAATGGGTCGGAAAAATTCTTAACATCAAAATAGCGTCTCAGTTTTCCGGAGGAGATACCATAATATGGGATGTTCTGTTCCTCGATCAGGCGTTTCTCAATGCCTTCATAAGAACCTATATAAGAGATTTCATAACCTTCTTTTTGTAAAGCGGGCATCAATGCAATGTTTGGCGTTACATGACCTGCTGTTCCCCCGCCAGTCATTACTATTTTTTTCATAAAAAAGTTTCCTTTCCTGTGCTGTACTTCCCTATTTATAATACCCTTATGCCCAAAAGTCAAGAAAAGACTTGTAAATTTAGAAAGAAGGGATAAAATAGAAAAGGAGCTTTCATGGGAACGTTACCGGAACAGAAAATGTCGGAAATTGCGACGAAATCAGTTCGACGTGCTCTTTTCAAAAGAAGAAAATCTACTTATAATTAATAAGAAGAAAGCAACAAATAAAGAGAGGTAATGTGTATGGAGCAGATCGGCTATTTTGTGACACAGAATGGCGATGGGATAATCCTCGGAAGCAGTGCATTTATGGTTATCCTGTTGGTTATCACATTACATAAGATGAAGCGCATGAGAGACATGATGCAGGAGATTGACAGAAAGCTTGCGATATTCCTGCAAAGAGAAAAGACGGTGGATGTGGCCGAAACGGCAGGTATAAATGACAGCAATCCTGTTTCCAAAGAACCGCTGCCACAGGATGCGGCAAAGCTTTTGGATGCTGTTTTAGATGAAGTATTTCCATAGGCACTTGCGGGAATGGAACGGGTTTGATAAAATTAAGACAATTTAGGGACAAAGGAGTACAAAAAATGGGAAAAGTATCTTTTGATTATTCAAAGGCAGCTGGTTTCATCAGCGAAGAAGAAGTAAGTTACATGGAAAAACTTGTTGCAGATGCAAAAGAGCAGCTGACATCTAAGACAGGTGCAGGCAATGACTTTTTGGGATGGATCGATCTTCCGGTTGATTATGATAAGGAAGAGTTCGCCCGCATCAAAAAGGCAGCAGAGAAGATCCAGTCTGATTCCGAGG
>CAVCFM010000468.1:0-1439 GCA_963601305.1 bacterium
CATTTAGGCAGGAGGGAAGATGAGCAGAGAAAGTTTAAAAGAACGTAAGAAGGAAAAGAAAACAGTTGCGACGTCGCAACAGGAGAAAAAGAAAAGCAGGAAAGATGCACAGCGCGGAAGTATCTGGAATCCGGTTAATCTTCAAAAGGAAGTGCACGCATTTGGATATGATTTTCGATGGACGACGTATTTACTGACAATTATATTTGTCGGTCTGCTTCTGGCGGCGGTAGGCATCTTTTTTAAGCTGCAGCCTGCTTTTATGGTTCCGATCATCGTGGTAATGCTTGTGTTGATTCCGGTGTTTATCGTTGATATGTACCGCCGGATGTACGAACAGAAACGTTTTGCAGACGTTACGGATTACATGGAACAGGTACTCTATTCATTCCGAAAAGAGCGCAAAGTATTACGTGCGTTAAAAGAGTGTTACGATGCGATGCCGGATGGAATGATGCGTCGTGTGATTGGCGATGCTGTGGATCATATCGAAAATGGACAGGCAGAAACAGATAAAGGATTTTTATATGAAGCATTAATGAAGATCGAAAGCATATACCCGTGCGATAAGCTCCACTTGGTGCATGAGCTTTTGATCAACGCGGAAGAGCGGGGCGGAGAAGTGGAAAATTCCATCGTCCTTCTCCTGGAAGATCTTGAGTGCTGGAAGCGGCAGGTGTATGGCTTACAGGGAAATAAGAAAAAAAGCCATATAGATAATATTGTATCAATTGTGCTGGCTGTAGTCCTCTGTGGCGCTGACCTGTATATCATGGACATGGTAAAGGGTATGGCTGACAGTGGCGCGGATGTAAGTATCTTTAAAATGACGGCTGTACAGATCTCGTCATTTATATTTTTGCTGGTCTGCATTTTTACGTTTTATAAGAGCACTAAGAAACTTACAAAGGACTGGCTGCAGCGGGACGTGGCAGAAGAAAAAGCCATACTGGAATCATACGAATATGTAAAAAACTATGACGAAAAGAAAGGATTGAAAAACAGTTTTCTGTTTGCACTTCCTCTGTTCACGGCAGCGGCTTTAAGTTATATCTGGTGGTCTCCGGTGGGAAGTGTGATCTGTATTTTGCTGGCGGCATTTTTTCTGATGCAGCATCGATTCAGTTACCGCATGAACATGCGGGATGTGAAAAACGCACTGTATCTTGCTTTCCCGGAATGGATGATGGATATGGCGCTTTTGCTGCAGACTAACAATGTGCAGGTTGCGATCGCAAGATCAGCGCCAAGGGCGGAAAAGGTGCTCCAGAAAGAATTAACTTTGTTGGAGGAACGGATTAAAAAAAATCCGGATGATGTAAAATCCTATACTGATTTTTGCGAAGCTTTCAATATACCGGAGATCACAAGCTGTATGAAAATGCTCTATAGCATTTCGGAAAGCGGAAGTGGTGATGCAGCCCGCCAGATATCAAACC
>CAVCFM010000468.1:1449-9214 GCA_963601305.1 bacterium
GATCGGGCATGTGCACAAATTGCAGGATAAACAGACGGAATTAAAAAATGAGTCTATTTCGTTTGCAATGCAGATGATCTTTTTTTATCCGGTAGCAGCGACTTCCATGAAACTTCTGGTTGATATGACGGCGGGCATGCTGTTTGTATTTCAGCTATTTGGCAAGATGGTATAAGGGGGTGGAACTGTGAGACTGATCGTAGAAGTATTTAGTGGAATTCTGATACTTATGTTAAATGTGTATACTGGTCTGATGCTCTCGGTGGCAGAGCTGCAGGTGACAGCAGCAGAAAATTATAAATCGTCTGTTGTGTCAGAAGTGGAAAATAGCAATTTTAACAGTAATGTGATAGATGGCTGTATTGCAGAAGCTGCCACTGCGGGATATAGCCTGGAGGTAACGGCGTGTGCCTATGATGAAGAACATGACATTGTAACGGCGGAAGTGGCGCTCACTTATAACTATAAAATTCCGCTGTTAGGAATATCGGAGACCAGGACGACGCGTGGAGTTGCCAGATAAAAGCAGTCGCGATGTTGCAATAGAAAGGAGCAGAACATGGTTGAATGCATGAAGAATATGGCAAAGAAACCGGAGTTTGGACAGTGGATTCCGGTAAGTGAGGGACTACCTAAAGATGATAAATACATCTTGATTTCGTATGAAAATTTTACACTTGCGGACATTGGTAGATATGAAACTGATAAGGACGGGAACGGTGCATTTTATATAGGAGATGAAGATAGAAGTTGTGTGTCGTTCGGGTTGTTTGTCAATGCTTGGATGCCGTTGCCGGAACCGTATAGAGAAAGAAAGGCGGACTGATGGAGACGATCATAAAAGAGATAGGATTGGCATTTTTGCTGTTGGTAGTTGGGGCATCCTTTGGTGCATTTTTAGTGGAACTGCTCAAGATGGTGTCAGGTGGAATTTAGATCACATGGGGAGGAAGTAAAAGTGGAAGAGATTGTAAAAGAGATAGGGCTCACGCTTTTGGATATGGTGCCTGGTGTGGTACTGATGGCTTTATATTTAGGTATGCTGCATGGTGGAACGATCAGCCAGGCAGTAAGTAATTTTATGACAGGATTGACGGGATAAGGAGGCGTAAACGATGGAACATATAGTAAAGACGTATGGAAGATTTTTTCTTGCGTTTGTCACGGCGCTGTTACTTTGGGCGTTTGTGTATTCAGGAATAAAGGATGATGACGGAAATGTAGATATATTTCATATGATGGGTGCTGCTGTTTCCGGATATCTTGTCGATAGTCGCCCGGGTAGTGATTTTGCAGTGTATGAGGAGGAAAGTAAAAAAGACTTTCCAACAGTATTTTACATAGCATCAGGGAACCTTGTAACAGGGACAGAAATATCGCTGACGGACTTGTTCCAGGCACAGGATGGAGAGGGACAGGCAGTGACATTTTATGTTTTGTCGGTTGTAGAAGAGAATGGAACAGAGGACGCAGTGGAGCTTTCAGCAGATGGAACTACAGTCACATTTTTTGATCCTGGGATCTATGTCTTTGAAATAAAGATCCAGGACGAGCAGAATCGTGAAAGAGTGAAGAAAATACGTGTCCCGGTAAATGCGGCAGGATAGGAGGGGAAAATGAAAAACACAGTAATTATGATTTGCAGTTGTATATTTGGCGCGATAGCGCTGCTTCTTATTATGACGATGGGAGGAAAAACAAACAGAAAAATGGAAATTCAGAATGATTTGCCGATAGTGGTGGAGGATACGGTTGACAATCTGCTCTTAACGAAAACTTATAGCATCGAGGGAAGAAATGAATTCCTGGCTGATCTGGTATCGGAACTGTCCTATTTATTGGACAACGATAGTGATATAAATGTAGATGTGCTGAAAGCGGATACGGAAAAAGGAATTTTATCTGTGCAGGTTACGGTAAGGTATATGCAGCCAAATGGTACAGATAATGAGGCAACATGTGAAAAAACGGTTGTTTTGAATAAAACGACAGTAGATCAAGTGGAAATGTGCGCGGTATATTTTTATCTGACGCAGGAAGATGCAGCATCCGGGATGCCTTATAAGGTGTGTAAGCTGGTAAAAGGTGACTGCGTGACGGCACCTGCAGAGCCGGGAGCGGATGCAGGAACATTTGTAGCATGGACGGATGCAAACGGATACTTGGCAGACTTCACGCAGCCGGTACAAACAGACACAGTTTTTTATGCAGAATTTAATTGAAAATAAAGGTAAAAGAAACTGCTAAAATAGGGACAATATAGTAGAAAAAGCCCGGAAAATAAGGTATAATAAGATTAGACAAACGACGTTATATGGAGGTAAAGTTATGGAAATGAAGGGGAATGTTAAAAGATTAGCGACAATATTATTAGCAGTACTGGTACTATTCACTTCCATCGGTATTAATCCGCAGGAAGTGTCAGCGGCAACAAAGAAAATCACTTTATCAAAGACCAGCGCTACGCTTTATGTGGGGGAATCCATGACGCTTAAGGTCAAATCCGTGACGGGTTTATCCAGTAAAAAGGTTACGTTTAAGTCCGGGAAGAAGAGTGTAGCGGTCGTATCAGGTAAAGGTGTCATTACCGCAAAAAAGGCGGGTACCTGTAAGATCACAGTGACATCTGTTGCAAATAAGAAAGTCAAAGCAACTTTTAAGCTGCAGGTCAAAGCAGCTTCCAAGAAGTCGATCACTTTGCAGTCAAAGGGCAAGAGCCTGGCGGTAGGTAAGACAACCACCATCAAGGTGAAAAAGGTAAAGGGGTTAAGCAGCAAAGGGGTTACTTTTAAGTCCAGTGATAAGTCTGTTGCAACTGTAACAAAAAAAGGTGTCGTAAAGGCAAAGAAGAAAGGCACAGCGATAATCACTGTAACATCTAAGACAAACAAAAAGGTTAAGACCACGTTTAAAGTGACCGTAACCGGAAAGACGAAAACGGTAAAAGCAACGTCGATTGATATTGTGTCCAGCATTACGCTGCAGAATTCAACCGGGACACGCCTTCCTTATACGGTGTTACCATCGAATGTCTCCAATAAAAAAGTGACGGCAACCTCCAGCAATACCTCTGTCGTGATGGTAACGGATGTAACATCAAGTGATATCGGTATCTTATCGACTGGTACTGGAAAAGCAACGATCACGGTTAAATCTGCTGATGGAAGCGTGACTAAGAAGATCAAAGTCGTAGTCAAGAAGAAAATCACAAAGGTAACGAAGATTAATATCAACTGTAGCGGTCATATTTACGGTACAGGAGTACCGGGACGCTCTTTGATAATACTCCCGATGGGCGCAACACTTAACTGTAACTTCAAAGCATACCCGTCCAATGCCACAAATACGAAGCTGACATATAAGATATCTGAAGCAACGGGCGCTTATGCAACAAAAGTCGACGGAAGTTCTGCTCAGGGTCGTGTGACGGTAGCCCAGGATGGTACGCTTACACCAGTAAAAGTAGGAAATTGTACATTGACAGTATCTGCCAGTGATGGCAGCGGAGTGAGCAGGACATGTATAGTGGAGGTAGTAAAGGAACCTCTTATGACGGTAAAGGAAGCACTTGCAGAACTGAAAGCACATCCGAAAAAGGAATTCGACTTTTATCTGAAAGCAGATGAATATAAAGACGTGATTGCATATCAAAAAGAGAATGGGTTAGATGTGAGTGAAATGTCTGATGAGAAAAATCATAATGGTTTTGTGGAATGTTATGCATGGATTTACAATGACAAATTATGCGTAGGAATCTATTAAATTGCACAAGGAGGATAATGAATGAGAGACAGAATAAAAAAATACTTGAAATATATGTGTTCAGTTTTTCTGATGGTGCTGTTCTTTAGTACCATCGGAGGGACTACTACACAGGTGATGGCGGCAGATGATGGAGAGATGCGGAGCGGGGAGGGCTACTTCTATGTGAAGATCGTAAGTCCAGACGGAAATACGGTATCCACGCAACGCATAGATGTGACCTATGGCGGATATAGCGGCTCAACTAGCCATACTAAACAGCAGAAGGTAACATTTAAGCTTCATAATTCTTCGAAGAATAATTCGCATAAGATAGCGGTAAATGGAGTTGTAACCGAAAATGGAAAAACTCATTCTCAAACCCAGCACGGTAAGACAGGCGATATTACAAAAGCGCTTGGGACAGGAGATGGCGGCGGTATTTCTTCCACATGTCCGGTTCTATTAAACGATGGAACCGTTACAACTTATAAGTCTGCCGATAAGAGTAAGATCACAGCCTATGAGGAGGATGCATATACCATCTTTGAAGTCGCGATCACATACGATAAGCCGGCATACACCTATGCAACTTCTGGAGGAGCATCTGGAAACTATTCGGCAGTAAGATTTAACACATCCAGATATACATGGTATAATAAATCTGATTCGACACTGAACAAAATGGTTTATAACAAAGTAAACCGGGAAACGTTCTATTTACAGGTCAACATGACACAGACCGGAGCATATCGTCCCGGAGGAGCAAGTAAGGATTATCACGCGACATGCACGATTCAATTAGAAAATCCGAAACTAACCATTTCTTATGACAGCAACGGAGCGACAAGTGGAACAATAGATAAGACGCTGACCGTTGCGTACACCAGCGATACCGGCGATTCTGCCGACCCTCACAATTTTTCCACATTTGGTCTTGAAAAAACAAATTATATAAGATATGACGGTGCAGAATGGAATACCAAAAAGAATGGAACCGGTACAAGTTTTGACCAGGATAAGACGTACACGGCACTCCAATTTAAGGCGCAGGACTTTGACAGCGGTGTGGAGTACAATTCCAGTTCTTCTACATGGAAATTGAAGCTATATGCGCAATGGGTAGCGCAAAAATTCGAAATAAGATACTATATGAACGCACCTGTGACAATCGCTGATACGGATAGCTGGACGGTGGCGAACTCGTTTACACTGTTAGGTAACAGCTCCGCAGAGTCGGCAAACAAAAATTATACAGGGGCACAGATAAAGAAGACGTGTGGAAATAAGTCGCCATATATGTATAAGACATATACATGTGGCAACTATTATACAGCGCCGCAGTCAAGCAGCATAAAGATATCTGGCTACAATTATGTAATAAGCGGAACGCATACGAAAAACGGCTGGTGGACAGCGGCAAGTGGAGGAACTTATGTCAATATAGATGGAGCCACGTCTGGAGACAATACAGGAAAGATTAGTGCAACAGACTTATGGCAGTATGCAGTAGATGGAACATTAAGTGACGGAACAAAAGGAAAAATCGTCAGCCTGTATGCACATTGGGCGGTGCAGACATATGAGATAAGATACTATGTAAATGCTCCGCGGACATTAACAGATGCAGATTCCTGGAAGATTTACACGGGAGATCACCTGATAGGGAAAAGCAGTGTAGAGACGGCAACGGTCACATACACCGGAACGCAGATAAACAGTGCATGTGGAAGTAATCAACCATACGTCTATCGAAGATACACATGTGGCACGTATATCAGTGCTCCGCAATCGAGCAATGTAAAGGTAAATGGATATAAAGTTGTGATAAACGGAACGCATACGAAAAACGGCTGGTGGACGGCGGCAAACGGAGGAACTTATGTCAATGTAGATGGAGCCACGTCCGGAGACAATGCAGGAAAGATTAGCGCGACAGACTTATGGCAGTATGCAGTAGATGGAACATTGAGCGACGGAACAAAAGGAAAGATTGTCAGTCTGTATGCGCATTGGGAAAAGAGCAGCTTCAAGGTAACGCTGACAGCCGGAACCGGAGTGGAGAGCGTGAGTGGCGCCGGGGAATATGCAACTGGTGATGAGGTAAAGATCAGAGCAGATCTTCTGACCGGATATCATTGGTTGAACTGGACAGGTAACTATGGATCCGGAACGATTGCAGATCAGACGTTTACATTTACCATGCCGGCGCAGGATGTCACACTGACTGCCAATGCCGAGATCAATTCTTATACGCTGCACTTTGACCCGAACACGGGTACCGAAGTGACGCATATCGATGATATGGAGGTAACTTATGACGGACAGATAACACTTCCGGATGCAACCGGATGTTATGCGCGCTACACATTAGATGGTCAGGATATCACTTCCCAGGTGATCAGCGGAGAAATCAGGCTGGCTGCCGAGACACCGAAGAAAGCCTACGCCTCCGTATACACCGGCTGGTCCCTAGAAGAAGGAAAGACCAACTATACACCGCAGTGGGGCTATGGCATCCAGGTGGATGTGGCAAAAATCATTGATGCTGCCGGAATGACCGATGCCGACGGAGCGACAATCACGCTTTATGCAAACTGGGATGACTGCCCGTGGATTGTGGCAAATGACCTGTATTACACGCTGGAACAGGCGCAGAATGGTTACATTACGATGGATGAGATATTAAGCTATGCAACGGCGTCAGACCGGGAGGATGGCAGCCCAATTCTTCCGGGAACGAATCCGGCAGAAAGCGATCCGGAGCTTTTTACATCATTTACGATACCGGATTATTCGCCGACAGATTTTACACAGTTCACAGGGAACGGCAGTTGTACGGAAAATCTGACAGTGACGGACAGTGCGGGGAGCATCTATGCAAAACAGATCACCGTGTATATCGTGGATACCACGGCAAAAGAAATAAGCGATACGACTCGTTTTATCGATGAATTTTACTACAATCAGCCTTATGAACTCGGGGGACTTGAAGAGGACTCCATCTGGAAAACAGACACAGACTATGCAGCGGCTCTGCAGGAGGCATTTTCTAATCTGAACAATAATACGCCGCAGGAGCGCTATGTTTTCACACACGAGACGATATTGGAGATGAAGCAATTTATTGAGGAAAACGGGTTTGCAAATACGAGAAGCGAGGATGCTCTGGCAAGGTTTTATTATCGGTTCATGGAGCCAAATAAGCAGTAGGCGCATACTTTATTTATCAAAAAATTCATGTAATTCACATAAAAAATATATGTAGACAGAAAATTTGCAAATGCTTATAATAAAAGGTAAGTAGTTTTGGGAGAGATGGGGTCGTGCGAGAAATCGCTCCGGAACGGAGGGTTTTATGAATGATATTATCACCAGATTAGATGAGATCGAAGAGAAGGCAGATGCCATTTTAGCGGAGACGGAGA
The DNA here is from genome assembly GCA_963601305.1 of bacterium. Lineage (GTDB taxonomy): Bacteria > Bacillota > Clostridia > Lachnospirales > Lachnospiraceae > Roseburia. The sequence continues at coordinate 8,619 of CAVCFM010000468.1, forward strand.
ACCGTAAGAATGACATGGCAAAGCAGCTTGAGGCGGACAAGCAGGCAATCGATGTGAAGTATGATAAGATGCTTGAGGCGCATATGCAGGAATTGTCAGAGCGGCTTCGCGGGGAAGCAAAGCGGGAGATCGAGCGGATTTCAGGGGAGAATGATGTGGCGATCGCAAGGCTTTCACAGATATATGAGGAACAGAGGGAACAGCTGGCACAGCAGATCGTGAAGCGGATTGTGACGCTTGGGTGAGGTGAAATATGGCAAGTGGGGTATTGGCATATAGCGGTCTTGTGACTAAGACCAAGGCGATGCACGGAAAGCTTCTGACACCGCAGGAGTTGGCGGGGCTGACAGAGTATGAGAGTGTGGAAGAATTTATCTCGTTTTTGCGGGAGCACAGCGGTTATGCCCCGGTGTTTGCCGGCAGGGACGAGGTGGAGCACAGGGGACAGGTAGAAGCTGTGATAGGAGAGGCGCTTTACAGGGACTATGGAAGACTGTACCGGTTTGCAGGGGCGGGACAGCGGAAAGTGTTAGAAATGGCTTTCCTGCGCTATGAACTGGCAGATGCAGAGAAGCCTGGCGAGGGCTATACAGATG
>CAVCFM010000469.1:0-3324 GCA_963601305.1 bacterium
AGGCAATCTGTGCGCTGACATCGATCTATGAGGGAAGTATGTTAGTGGCGGACTCTGCGGCAGGTTGCGCGGGCTGTGGCGGCTGCAAGCGGGAATCTATATAGGAATTTATCTGGCGGAATATGACTGCGGATTTGGCCAGTATACATGATATTCCGAGCCGGGTAAAAAAGAATTGACAAATCCAGCCAAAGTGCATAAACTATAGTATGCAAAAGATTTATAGGAAAAAGCGTTGAACGGGAAGAGTAGCAGATCAGAGCGCCGATAGAGAGAGACTGTCACCGGCTGAAAGCAGTCTTGGGAAGGAGATATGTGAAGTGCCCCCGGGAGCTGACCGTGCAAAAGGCTGTCATATGCAGCAGAGTAGCAGGGTACGTGTTGCACACGTTACGTGTATCGAGGGAAAATCATTTTGATTTTTAATAGAGTGGAACCGCGGATTATTTCGTCTCTTAACAGATGAAGTAATCCTTTTTTTGTGCAATTTAGAAGAGAGGGATAATAAAATGGGAATCATAAAACGTATCAAAGAAGAGTTCCGCGTCATTCAGGAGCGGGACCCGGCGATAAAATCACCGATGGAAGTTTTGCTTTATCCGAGTTTTCGTGTTATGCTTAGTTACAGGCGGGCACATAAGCTATATCTGAAGGGGCACTATTTTCGGGCACGTGCCATTTCACAGCGCGCAGCCAGAAAGACCGGTATCGAGATCCACCCGGGTGCCACCATCGGCAAGGGATTTTTTATCGACCATGGAAGCGGCGTTATCATCGGAGAGACCGCAATCGTGGGAGACAATGTAACCCTGTATCAGGGCGTAACCCTGGGAGGTACCGGCAAGGAGACCGGCAAGCGTCACCCGACGATTGGCGATAACGTCATGATCAGTGCGGGAGCCAAGATTATCGGTTCCTTTACCGTGGGCGAGAATTCCAAGATTGGAGCCGGCAGCGTCGTGCTGGAGGAGGTTCCGCCAAACTGCACCGTCGTGGGTGTTCCGGGGCGTGTGGTAAAGCGGGATAACATCAAGATCCCGCGCAGCGATATGGATCAGGTGCATCTGCCTGACCCGGTAAAAGAAGACATCTCAGTGTTACAGCGTGAAAATGCAGAACTTGTAAACCGTGTGCTCGATCTGGAGCAGGCGGTACGGGCACTTACCAATAACAGAGATTAGATAAAAGGATGGAATGAAAAAGTGGAGAATAATTTTAAATTTTACAACACACTGACAAGAGAAATTGATACAGTAATTCCGCATGAGGACGGCAAGATTGCCATGTATACCTGTGGACCGACTGTTTACCATTATGCACACATCGGTAATTTGAGAAGCTATATTATGGAGGATGTGTTAGAGAAAGCCCTGCGTTATGTCGGATACGATGTAAAGCGTGTCATGAACATCACAGACGTGGGGCATCTTGCCTCCGATGCGGATACCGGCGAAGATAAGATGTTAAAAGGTGCAAAGCGTGAGCACAAGACCGTTATGGAGATTGCAAAGTTTTACACCGATGCCTTTTTTGCAGACTGCGCAAAGTTAAACATCAAGACACCGGATGTTGTGGAGCCGGCGACAAACTGTATCCCGGAGTTTATCCATATGGTTGAGGTGCTGTTAGAGAAGGGCTACGCTTATGTGGCAGGCGGCAATGTCTACTTTGACACCTCCAAACTGGATGATTACTATGTATTTTCTTCCCAGAGTGAGAAGGAGCTTTTGGTCGGCGTCCGCGATGATGTGCAGGAGGATGCCAACAAGAAAAATAAAAATGACTTCGTACTGTGGTTTACAAAGTCCAAGTTTGAGGATCAGGCGTTAAAATGGGATAGCCCATGGGGCGTTGGTTACCCGGGATGGCACATCGAGTGCTCCTGCATCAGCATGAAGCACCTCGGTGAATATATGGACATTCACTGCGGCGGTGTGGACAATATTTTCCCACATCACACCAATGAGATTGCTCAGTCTGAGAGTTATCTGGGACACAAATGGTGCAACTACTGGTTCCATGTCAACCACCTGAATGACAAGTCGGGCAAGATGAGCAAGTCCAAGGGAGATTTCCTGACGGTATCCCTGCTTGAAGAGAAGGGATACGACCCGATCGTATATCGTATGTTCTGCTTGCAGTCTCACTATCGCAAGCCGTTGGAATTTTCTTATGAAGTGCTTGACAATGTGAGCGCTGCCTATACAAAATTAGTGAAAAAGATTGCTGATCTGAAAAAGGACGGCGAGGTTGAGACTGCGAAGTTTGATGAGTACCGCGCAAAGTTTGTGGATGCGATCTCCAACGACCTTAACACATCAATGGCGATCACAATTCTCTACGACCTGTTAAAAGCAGATATGAACGATGCCACCAAGCTGGCGCTTTTTGAAGATTTTGACAAGGTGCTTTCCTTAAATCTGCTCACAGCAGGTGCCAAGGAGGAAGCGGATAACGGCGTGGATGCAGAACTCGAGAGCTTTATTTTAGCGAAGATCGAGGAGCGCAAAGAGGCGAAGAAGGCAAAAGATTTTGCCAGGGCAGATGCGATCCGTGATGAACTTCTGGCAAAAGGCATCGTGTTAAAGGATACAAGAGAGGGCGTTATCTGGAGCAGAGCGTAGGTGAGATGGCATGACAAAGGGGATTGATTCTTATTTAAAAGAACAGTTTGGAATACCGGATGTGGATATCCGCACATATTCGCCGTTGACCCTGGCGTATATCGGGGATGGCATTTATGACCTTGTGATCCGTTCGGTTGTGGTGGCAAAGGGCAATACCAGAGCCGGGGAGCTTCACAAGCGGACAAGCCAGATCGTAAAAGCGCATACCCAGGCGGAAATGATGGAGGTGCTGCTTCCGCTTTTGACGGAGGAGGAGGCAGAGGTATACCGCCGCGGCAGAAATGCCAAGTCCCCCACGATGGCAAAAAACGCCACGATGTCTGACTATCGGAAAGCGACCGGATTTGAGGCGCTGATGGGATGGCTTTACCTGCGGGATGAGTTCCCGAGGCTGGTGGAGCTTGTGCGGATCGCGGTAGATGAGTTGAAGTTAAAATTATAGTGATAAGGAGAATAGATGGGATACGAAGAGTTAAAAATCGAGGGAAGAAATGCAGTTCTGGAAGCGTTCCGTTCCGGAAAGACCATTGATAAGTTATATGTGCTTGACGGCTGCCAGGACGGACCGGTCCGCACGATTTTAAGAGAGGCAAAAAAACACGACACGATCATCAATTATGTGGATAAGGAGCGCTTAGACGGACTTTCCGAGACGAAGAAGCATCAGGGCGTGATCGCCATGGCTGCGGCATATGAG
>CAVCFM010000469.1:3334-4638 GCA_963601305.1 bacterium
TGAGTATGCCGAGGTGGAGGATATTTTGGCGGCAGCAGAGGCAAAGGGTGAACCGCCGTTTATCATTCTGTTAGATAATATCGAGGACCCACATAATCTGGGCGCGATTATCCGAACTGCAAATCTGGCAGGCGCCCACGGTGTCATCATTCCAAAGCGCCGTGCAGTGGGACTGACTGCTACCGTGGCGAAGACTTCTGCGGGAGCCATCAATTACACGCCGGTGGCAAAGGTGACGAATTTATGCGCGACCATCAAGGAGTTGAAGGAAAAAGGCATCTGGTTCGTCTGCGCAGATATGGGCGGAACCGAGATGTATGATCTGGATCTGAAGGGACCGATCGGTCTTGTCATCGGAAGCGAGGGCGAAGGCGTCGGCAAGCTGGTCCGCGAAAACTGTGATTTTATCGCACAGATCCCGATGAGCGGCGACATCGATTCCCTGAATGCATCGGTGGCAGCAGGCGTGCTGGCATACGAGATCGTAAGGCAGAGACGCGGAAAATAGGAGAGAAGATGGCAGAAGAATACCAGAATTTATCCGATGAGCAGCTGATCGAGCGGCTGCGCGATGGCGATGATAAAATTATGGATTATATCCTGGGAAAATATAAACCGTTGGTGCTCGGCAAGGCCAATGCCATGTACCTGATTGGCGGCGACACCGACGATCTGATCCAGGAAGGAATGATAGGGCTTTTCAAAGCGATCCGCGATTACCGCGCGGATCGGGAAAGCTCTTTTTTCCATTTTGCAGAATTGTGCATTACAAGGCAGCTCTACAGCGCCGTGGAGGCATCCAACCGGAAAAAGCATGCTCCCCTTAATTCCTATGTGTCCCTCTATTCGAAAATGGATGAGGAGGGAAAATCCTTAGCGGAGACATTGCCCACGGATGGGATGGATGACCCGGAGGAGATGGTGATCGAGCAGGAGAATATCGAACTGTTCTGGGAAAACGTGAGAAAGCGGTTAAGTCCATTGGAGCGAAAGGTGTTAGATGCCTATCTGACCGGGCTCAACTACAGACAGATTGCCGAACAGCTTGGAAAAAGCCCCAAAACGATAGACAATGCACTCTCCAGGATCAAGTCAAAAATACGATAATCAAAAAGAAACCACGGAAACGCAAATCTTTTGTGCAGTTTCCACCATAAAAATACACGGTTAGACAAAAAGTACCATACAAATCTGATATATTTTAAGGACTTTTTTTGGCAACTTTGTGAACACTTCTGCGGGGAGCCATGGTATTATAATACCTGTAAAACCCCCCAATACATTATATATAGTTTTTGCTATAC
>CAVCFM010000470.1:0-2390 GCA_963601305.1 bacterium
GGTGACAATAAGTACCGTGAGTGCTCATTGTGCGCGGATAAAAGTATAGAAAATGGACAGGTTTACATAACTGATGATGGTGAGTGTTACCATACGGATATCAGCTGTAGTGGACTAAAGAGGACCATACAGCTGGTGCGGCTGTCAGAACTCACCGGATGGCGCAGTTGCAGCAGATGTGGAGGACAGAATTAACAGGAAGTGAGGAGAGAGATAGTTGGTTGGAAATACAATGTTATTGGCAGTTTTGGCGGTCAGCGCCTACCGGGATTGGAGAGAAAAGCAGATATATCTGTATTTGCCGGTGGGAGCGATGATATTAGGGCTTATCTGGCATCTGGTATGCCAGGAGAGAGCATTGGAGGATATGCTGCTTGGAGCAGTTGTCGGTCTTGTGATGATGATAATCGGAAAGGTTACCGGGGAGGCAATCGGGATCGGAGATGGCATTATGCTGGTTGTAAGCGGCGTATTTCTGGGATTCTGGGGAAATATGTGTCTTCTTATGACGGCGCTGTTGTTGGTGGGATGTGTGGCACTGGTTTTGATTGTCACAGGAAAAAAAGGAAAGGATTACAGATTGCCATTTCTGCCGTTTTTGCTGGTGGCATATCTGTTACAGCTGTTATGAAAAAGGTAAATGCAAGTCTTACAGTGGAAGCCTCCCTGATTTTTCCGCTGATATTGCTGGTGTTTGTACTGGCGATGAGCGGCGGGATCCAGATGTACGAGGAGTGTAGAGACGAGGCGGCTGCTATCGGGGCTGAAGGGGATTTTGATACGATAAAGTGGTTTTATAAATGGCAGGGAGTAGGTGAGATCATAGAAAATGAAGATTACATACAGTAGAAATCTGATGACCAGTCACATGGTGATAGAGGCAGGGAAACCGTTGACCGAGTGGGAAGAGCAAATGATTGCACATGTAACAGTAGATGGAATTTTGTTTGCAAAACAGGTGTTGGAAAATGAAAAAAAACAGATGTGGTATGACATTACAGGTAAGCAGACATTGCAGCAATATCTCGAGGGGCAGGAACTGGACTATGAGATGCTGGCAGCGCTTCTGACCGGAATATACAAGGCGGTGGATATGCTGGAGGGACTGCTGTTAAGAGCGGATGGCATATTGTTACAGCCGGAGGCGGTTTTTGTGGATTACCGCACAAAGGAAATCTATTTCTGTTATTATCCGGGAACAGAGGCTGCGTTGCAGGATGCCTTCTCGGCTCTGATGGAGAGCCTGCTTCCACGGCTGAACCATGAGGATGACCGGGCAGTAAAGCTTGCCTATGATGCATATGAGCAAATTCCGCAGGGAAGTATAAAGATGTTGGAAAAATTATTGCATGCACCGTATGAAGCTGAAATACCGGATGAGGAGGACACGGAGGATGCAGTTGTAACGGAGTTTGTAAGAGGAGACATCACAGAGCAGTATGAAACGCAGGACTGTGAACAAAAGCAGCGGAAAAGCCTGCTTGATGCGGTGGAGGCGTTCCGTAAATTTCTGGTGGCGGAGTTGCAGCAGCTAAAATGGGGGAAGCACTGCCAACAGGTGGAAGAAAAAAAGTATGTCTTTGACCCGGAAGAGGAGGAAGAGTGGCAAAATACGGCAAGACCAACCGTGCTACTGCAACAGACGACAGAACCTATCCAGGGAATTTTGCGCTATGAGGGCGATGGGACGTGTGCCAATCTGGAAATCAAGGGGGAACGGTATGTGATCGGAAGTGACAGAAATTGCGAGGGATATCTTCCCAGTTCCACGATAAGCAGGAGACATGCGCAGATTACCCGCACCGGAGATGTCTATTTTATAGAAGATCTGAATTCTGCAAATGGCACCTGGGTGGGCGGAAGTCTTCTTGATTATCGGACGAAGATGAGTCTGGAAAAAAATGAGGTCGTATTGTTTGCGGACGAAAAGTTTAGATTTATTTAAGAAAAATACGGGGTATCTGGTTTGCATTCTGAGGTCTTAGTCTCTATAATAACGGTATTAAAGATGAAAAGCGGAGGGAACGAGAATGAGGGCTGGAGAATTTGACAGGCTGTTTGGCAATCTTGGATATCGTTTCTGTAGAGGAAATATAGAAGATGCAGGTGCATATTATCGTTATTATCAGGAGGGATTCCATGTAGTGCTCATGGTCAATCTCGATACAAAACGGGAACTGACACCCGAAATGCAGCACATTATGGTGGAGCGCATACAGAATATGTTTTACCATCCCAAGGGGGTGCTTGATGACTTCCCGGATGGGTTTCCGGTATATCATGTGGAGGTCTTGACACTGTTGTATGGCAGTGGCGCGGATGCGATCCGCAATCTTTGTGCGTCCTGCAAAGACACATGGGGGTATCTGAGTCAGGAAAAACGACTGCTG
>CAVCFM010000471.1:0-2364 GCA_963601305.1 bacterium
GGATGCGCCCTGCTCATGGGACGTTAAAATATGCTTGATCTCGCCCTGATGCTTATATAATTCATCATATACATTCAAGATGGCACCGCCAGGATAGCCGAACACCGTATCCACGCCCTGCTCTTTTAAGCATTCGATGACGATTTGCGCACCTGTTAACTGCATATCTCTAATCCTCTTTTCTTACTTATATTATCTCGGCAGCTCCAAAATAGCGCCACGGTTTCCGGATGTCACAAGGGATGCATACCGCTTCAGATAACCCTCGGTTACCTTCGGTTCCCTCGGCTGCCATTTTGCACGTCTTGCCTCCATCTCTTCGTCAGATACATCCACGTCCAGTGTCATCTGTGGAATATTGATGCGGATGATATCGCCCTCTTCCACCAGTGCGATCGGACCGCCCACAGCAGCCTCCGGTGAAACATGACCGATGGATGCGCCGCGGCTTGCGCCGGAGAAACGTCCATCTGTGATCAATGCTACGGAAGAGCCAAGTCCCATGCCTGCGATGGCGGAGGTTGGATTTAACATCTCACGCATACCAGGACCTCCCTTAGGTCCCTCATAACGGATAACCACAACATCGCCTGCAACAATCTTGCCGCCCTTGATGGCTGCGATGGCATCCTCCTCACAGTCAAAGACACGCGCCGGTCCCTCATGTACCATCATCTCGTCACAGACTGCAGAACGCTTTACCACGCTGCCATCCGGTGCCAGGTTGCCCTTTAATACGGCAAGGCCGCCGGTCTTACTGTATGGATTGTCTACCGGACGAATGACTTCCGGATTCTTATTGACTGCATTTGCAATGTTCTCGCCCACGGTCTTACCAGTCACGGTCATGCACTCGGTGTGAAGCAGCCCGATATCCGCCAGCTCCTTCATCACGGCATAGACACCGCCCGCCTCATTCAGATCCTCCATGTAAGTTGGACCTGCCGGTGCCAGATGGCACAGGTTCGGAGTCTTCTCGCTGATCGGGTTTGCAAATGAAATATCAAAATCAAAGCCGACCTCATGTGCGATCGCCGGCAGATGCAGCATGCTGTTCGTGGAGCAGCCAAGCGCCATATCCACGGTCAGCGCATTTAAAATCGCCTCTTTTGTCATGATGTCTCTCGGTCTTATGTTCTTGCGGTACATATCCATAACTGCCATTCCGGCGTGCTTTGCCAGCTTAATACGCTCGGAATAAACGGCTGGGATCGTTCCGTTTCCGCGAAGTCCCATACCAAGTGCCTCTGTCAGACAGTTCATGGAGTTTGCGGTGTACATACCGGAGCAGGAACCACAGGTCGGACAAACCTTCTCCTCATACTCGCGCACATCCTCCTCAGTCATCGTGCCTGCCGCATAGGAACCGACTGCCTCAAACATGGAAGATAAGCTTCTCTTCTGTCCTTTGACATGACCGGCTAACATCGGACCTCCGGACACGAATACGGTCGGCACATTGATACGTGCAGCCGCCATCAGAAGTCCCGGTACATTTTTGTCACAGTTTGGCACCATAACCAACGCGTCAAACTGATGTGCCAGTGCCATACACTCGGTGGAGTCGGCGATCAGGTCTCTGGTCACTAAGGAATATTTCATTCCCACATGTCCCATGGCGATTCCGTCACAGACTGCGATCGCAGGGAATACAACCGGGACACCGCCCGCCTCTGCAACACCTAATTTGACTGCATTGACGATTTTATCTAAGTTCATATGGCCCGGAACGATCTCATTGTATGAACTTACGATTCCGACCATCGGTTTTTGCATCTCTTCTTCGGTAAAGCCTAACGCATTGAACAGACTCCGGTGAGGTGCCTGCTGCATGCCTTTTTTTACATTATCACTCTTCATAGTTCTGGTACTTCCTTTCGTATTGGACCTATGTCCGCTCTATTCCTAACTGTCTATCTGATCCGCTCACAGATCAGGTCGCCCATCTGCGCGGTGCCTACCTGTGTCACGGTATCGCGTTTTGCATCTTCCTGCGGCATAATGTCAATCGTGCGGTATCCGTCTTTTAACACCTGTTTTACCGCTGCCTCGATGGCGTCTGCCTCCTTATCCAGATCAAAGGAGTAACGCAGCATCATCGCTGCACTAAGGATCGTAGCGATCGGATTGGCGATTCCCTTTCCTGCAATATCCGGTGCAGAGCCGCCGCTTGGCTCATAAAGACCGAATTTGGTGTCATTTAAGCTGGCGCTCGATAACATTCCGATGGAACCGGTCACCATACTCGCCTCATCCGATAAAATGTCACCGAACATATTCTCTGTTAAAATCACATCAAACTGTCCCGGATCCTTCACCAGCTGCATGGCACAGTTGTCTACCAGCATATGCTCATAAGTCACT
>CAVCFM010000472.1:0-2357 GCA_963601305.1 bacterium
GGCATCAGCGCGATAACCGGATGTGTGGTGTTCGGGTCTACTCGATGCTGTGTGCATCGTTGTAACCGCAGACATGTCTCGCAAATTCGATGATGGCAACCTGCATACCAAGGCAGAGACCAAGGTATGGGATGTTGTTCTCACGGGCATATCTTGCAGCGGAAATCTTGCCCTCCACGCCACGGGAACCGAAACCGCCTGGTACAAGGATACCGGAAACGTCAGCAAAGATCTCGGCTGCGTTCTCGTCTGTGACGTCCTCGGAGTCTACCCATTTGATGTTGACAGTCGCACGTTCTGCGATTCCGCCGTGCTTTAATGCTTCCACAACTGATATGTAAGCATCGTGCAGGGCGATATATTTTCCAACTAAGGCGATGGTCACTTCTTTGTTTGGATGACGGAGTGCGTCAACCATTGCCTCCCAGTCCGCAAGATCCGGTTCCGGACACTCCAGATGAAGTGCCTTGCAGGCAACTTTTGCAAGATTTTCCTTCTCCATGGCAAGCGGTGCCTCATAGAGATACTCGACGTCTAAGTTCTGTAAAACATTGCTGTTCGGAACGTTACAGAAGAGGGCGATCTTGTCCTTTAAGCCCTGATCAAGCTCATGCTCGGAACGGCATACGATGATGTCAGGCTGGATTCCCATACCCTGTAATTCCTTAACGCTCGCCTGGGTAGGCTTTGTCTTAAGCTCGCCGGAGGCCTTGATATATGGAATCAGTGTAACGTGGATCAGGATCGCGTTCTCACGTCCGACCTCATGTTGGAACTGACGGATGGCCTCGAGGAACGGCTGGCTCTCGATATCGCCGACCGTACCGCCGACCTCAATGATTGCAATATGTGTCTCGTCAGAAGTAAAATTGCGGTAGAAACGGCTCTTGATCTCGTTGGTGATGTGAGGGATTACCTGAACGGTACCTCCGCCGTAATCGCCACGGCGTTCCTTCTGCAATACGGACCAGTATACTTTACCGGTGGTGACATTGGAATTCTTAGTTAAACTTTCATCGATAAAACGCTCATAATGACCTAAATCCAAATCCGTTTCTGCACCGTCATCGGTTACAAACACTTCACCATGCTGGATAGGATTCATGGTTCCGGGATCGATATTGATGTACGGGTCGAATTTCTGCATGGTAACCTTATAGCCGCGGGCTTTCAAAAGCCTGCCCAGGGAAGCAGCTGTGATACCTTTACCAAGACCGGAAACGACACCGCCGGTGACAAAGACATATTTTACAGGCATTGTGGGGGACCTCCTTATTTTATAAATGCAGTGAAATTGATTCTCGATGCGCAGATGCGCTCATAACTAAATTAGTATACCGCGAAGTCAGGGTAAAATCCAGCAAAATTTAAAAAAGAGTAAAAAAACTGTGGTAGAATCAAAAAAACGTGGAATCATAGTTTATAAAATATTTAGAAAGAACAAGAAAAGTTAACGAACTGCATATTGCTTTTGCCCCATATTTTCAATATAATATAGGAAGGTTTTTAGCATCGAAAGGATAAAATACATTATGGATAATCAGGAACCGAATAACGGTTACAATAACAACGGAAATAACAACAGAAATGGCGGCCCGGGAGGTGGCAAAGACAACCACAACGGACAGCTTGTGATGGCATTTATATTGATTTCACTGATTGTGCTGTTTATCATGACGATGGTGACGAATCAGTTCAGCCAGATGAGCACGCAGAAAGTATCATATTCCGAGTTCCTCGATATGGTGAACGGTACCGGAAAGTGGGAAGGAAAGAGCGTGGAGTCCGTAGAGATCGGCTCTTACCAGATTGACATTACACTGGCATCGGAGGGAGACACCCCGTATCCGGTTACTTACTATTGCGGAAGAGTCGCAGATGAGGATCTGGTCCCGCTTCTGAAGGAGAAGGGAGTCGAGATCAACGGTGTCATCCCGGATAACACCTCGACGCTTTTATACAGCATTTTAAGCTACCTGATCCCGCTGGCATTGATCTGGATCCTGCTCGGCGTTGTGATGCGCCGTATGGGCGGCGGAGCCATGGGCGTCGGCAAGAACACAGCCAAGGTCTATGTGGAGAAGCAGACCGGCGTTACCTTTAAGGACGTAGCAGGACAGGATGAGGCTAAGGAATCGCTGCAGGAGGTCGTAGATTTTCTGCACAATCCGAAGAAGTACCGCGATATCGGTGCGAAGCTGCCGAAGGGCGCATTGTTAGTAGGCCCTCCTGGTACCGGTAAGACATTGCTTGCCAAGGCAGTTGCAGGAGAGGCAAAAGTGCCGTTCTTCTCACTGGCTGGTTCGGACTTTGTGGAGATGTTCGTCGGTGTGGGAGCTTCCCGTGTGCGTGACCTG
>CAVCFM010000473.1:0-3895 GCA_963601305.1 bacterium
TCGATCAAGTCTGCATAGGTTGCATCCGGGTTGTTTCTTACGCAGAGTTTGTTTACTACATCATCCACGGAAAGCTGAGCTAAGGATACATCAGCAGTTCCTGCCATGGATTTTGTCATGACATTGTTGATATCCTCTGTGCTGTCGATCATGTAAGTGTAGCTGTCCACTCTATCGTTTGTCCAGTCCGGATACTGGCATCCGTTGATGGCATTGTCTAAAAGAACGATCGCATATGCCGGATCCTCTGCCGGTGAGAAATATACCATGGACATGGTCGCATCATCACCGATTGCGGATACGATTGACTCATCAGTGTCAAATCCACCGGTGATCATCTTGGTATCTGCGGAACAGGTTCCGTTTGCAATGGCTGTTGCCATGGTCGGGTATACGAACTGAATTCCTGCGCAAAGTGCTACAATACAATCGAGGTCGCTGTGTCCGTCCTCTAAGAACCAGGAATCCTCTAACGGAGTGAACTCCAGTGTGGTTGTTTCGCCGACAATCTCAATCTTATCCGCATCAGAAGCTGTCGCATTGTACTCCTCTACCAGCTCTTTGAATGCGGCATCTGCCACTGCCTGATTCGGGTATGCATAAGATGGGAAGTTTACAACTGCAATCTTCTTATAACCTTTGTCCACTACCGTATCGAAGAACAGCTGTGCCATATCTGCGCCGTCTGCACTTCCGTCAGCGATGGTTCCAAGGAAATGGTCGTTATCCAAAACGGCTGCATTCTCTCCGCCGTCCCCATATACAGAGTTCATGTCTGTGTTATAACCAGCCACATACAGATCCGGATATTCTTCCATGATGCTGGCAAGACCGCCATCCTGGCTGGCGATCAGACCAACAACATCGGATGTCATCGCATTTTTAACTGCGGAAAGGTTTCCTGCTGCATCGTTGAAGGAGTCGCCATAGGCAATGGAGAAATTATATCCCAGCTCATCACAGATGGCTTTCAGGTACGCATTGGTTGTCTCGTATGCGATACCGCTGGAAAGATTGGAAAGCCAGAGAATTGTTCCACCCTCTCCGGTACTTGTGGTCTGCTGTGCCTCACTGCTCTCAGCTGCTGTGCTCTCGCCGGATGTGCTGCTGTCTGTCGATGCCGCATCACTGCCGGAACCGCAGGCTGTCAGACTGCCTACTATCATGGTTGTTGAAAGAACCGTTGCCAATACACGTTTTACAAAATTCTTCTTCATAGTAACCTCCTGTTTAAAAATCTCTTAGCGGATGTGCTCCGCTTGTTCTTATAATGGTATTTTAGCAACCAATCCTCATTTTTTTAACGTGATTCTTTTGGGAATATTGGACTACTTCTTCTTTTTTCCACCGTTTTTCTTTTTAGCCCTTGTTATGAGATTAAAAATTTGATATAAATTGATTAAGAAATGGAGGTTCGCAATGGAATATCTGTCAGAAAGCAACTATTACAAAGAAATCATGCCGATCCACGCCGCCTACTACGACACCGATGCGCCTTACCCGCACTGGCATCCGGCGACCGAGCTCTTTTTTGTCTTATCCGGGGAAGCACAGGTCACAGTGGAAGATGAAACATTTACGGTTCAGGAGGAAGATATTTTTCTGATCAACGCCAATGATGTGCACCTCATCGAAGGCACAAACTGCAAAATGCTCTCCCTGCGCTTTCAGATTGACAAGCTCCCTTACTTCAACACTGCCCGGATCCCGCGCTTTGCGCTCTGTTCCGCCGGCAACACCCATGCCCCGCGCTACGACTATGTACGCTATCTCATGGCACAGTTTGTCAAAATGAACGCCGACGGCGAACATATCTACAAAACGCTCAGCATTGTCTTCACACTCTACAGCCATCTGACCGAGAACTTTATCGCTCCGCCGTTAGCGCAGATCTCACTCTCCCGCAAGAACCACGAGCGTGTGCTGACGATCATGGAGTACATCAACGACCACTATACAGAGTGCCTGACCCTCGCTGCCGTTGCCGAAGCCCAGAACCTCTCCGTGCCCTACCTGGCATCCTTTTTTGAAAAAAATACCGGCAAGACATTTCTGACTTATTATAATGAAATCCGCCTGACACGTGCCGTCGATGCGCTGCTTAGCACCGATGAGTCCATCGAGTCCGTTGCACTCGCAAACGGTTTTAGCGACACCAGGTCCTTTGTGTCTCTGTTTAAGAAAAAATATCACACGCTGCCAAGCGCCTACCGCAAGGAACACAGCTATCACTTAAACGACCTGTCCTACGCGCTCACCGCCATTACAAAACGGGTGGACGAGTTCAGCCGGGACAGTATCGCAAAGGTCATCGGTATCCCATCGCTGATCAAATACCAGAATATTTTCCAGTCCAAGGAACAGGCTCCCATTCTGCAAAGCGCCTCGCGTATCATCGATGCGGGAACCATCGACCTTCATGCGGCAGGTGTCCCTCTGCGGCATACACACCACCGCCTGATCTGCGTCGGAAGCGCCAAGCAGTTTCTGTATCACGAAGTGCAGGAGATGATAAAAAAGACACAGCAGGAAATCCACTACGACCATGTGAAATTCCACGGGATTCTCTCCGATGATATGATGGTCTACTCCGAGACCAGCGACGGCACACCACTGTACTCCTTCACCTTCGTGGACAAAGTCATTGATTTTCTCTTGAGTGTCGGACTGCGCCCTCTCTGCCAGCTCTCCTTCATGCCGATCGCGCTGTCCAGCGACCCGGGACGGCTGGTAGACTTCTACCACTACAACACCGCCCCGCCAAAGGATTTAAAAAAATGGACGGATTTAGTCGATGCCCTGATCCGCCATTTTATCTCCCGCTACGGGCTCTCCGAAGTGCGGCAGTGGCTGTTCTGTGTCTGGAATGAACCGGATGAGACGGTAAATGAGTTCTCCTGGTCCGACCGCACACAGTTTTTTGAATTTTACTGCGCGACCTACCGGACCGTCAAAACCATCGACCGTGACTTTCTGTTCGGCACCCCGTCCCTCCTTCTCTCCATTACCGAAGAGGAGGGCTGGGCGGCTGACTTTTTCCGCTATCTGCGGGACAATGACTGCCCGCCGGACTTTTTAAATATCCACTATTACGACAACACGCTTTTTGACTCCGACATGCGCGACCGCACCACCAGTGCAGGAGGCTTTTCCGCAGAAAATATGAGCCGCTCCTTCCCGCTTACCGTGGACCCTTACGCCTTTATGAAGTTTATCAATAACATCAAGCTTTTGTTAAAGCGCTATCACATGAAGTCGCTGCCCGTCTATCTGACCGAGTGGAACCTGACGATCTCACACCGCGACCCGATCAATGACACCTGTTTTAAATCGTGTTACCTGATAAAAAATCTGCTGGAGAACTACGACCGCTTAGAGTCCTTCGGCTACTGGTGCCTGACAGATTTTATCGAGGAATTGCAGATTCCCAACGAGCTGTACCACGGCGGACTTGGACTTTTTACTTTTAACGGTATCCCGAAAGCCCACTACAATGCGTTCCGCTTTCTCTCCTATCTGGGCGATGAGCTGATCGGAAAAGGCGATGGCTTTTTTATCACAAAAAATGAAAACCACATTGCCATCCTACTCTATAACTATGAGCATTATTCCAAGCTGTTTGCCCAGGGCGCGCGCGCGAACCTGTTAAACCAGGACCGCTACGCACTCTTTACCGAGATGAATTCCGCGGAATTTTCCGTGTGCTTTCACGACCTGAATTATAGCCACTGCCTCATCAAGGAGCGCTTCATCAACCAGAATTACGGAAGCAGCTACGATGCCTGGGTTCGCATGGGCGCACAGCCTCTGACAAGCGAAGAGGATTTAGAGCTTCTGCGTCAGCAGTCCCAGCCTGGCATGTACCTGCATCAGGAAATGATAAAGGACCATCAGC
>CAVCFM010000474.1:0-2508 GCA_963601305.1 bacterium
CTGGAAGAGCTATTGGCAGCGTTGAAGGAACAGGCAAAGGAGCGAAACATTTCGGTTGCCTGTGTGGAAAATTGCGGGATGGACACGGAGCGTATCACCTGTGGGCTGGAAAGAATCAGCACCGAGTCCGGCTATCTTACGATCGTGATCGTAAAGGATGAGGCGGAAAGGCGGGAAGAAAAGACAGAAAATTCATCCCGTTTTTTTGCAAACAGATCCTGTCAGTATTATCCCTGCCACAAGGGAATTACTGAGATGAACTGTATGTTCTGCTATTGCCCGCTTTACGAGAGAGAGCACTGCCCGGGAAATCCGGAGTATCTGGAACGGGAAGGAAAACCTCCGGTTAAATCCTGTATGAACTGTATATTTCCGCACAGACCGGAAAATTATGATATTATCATGCAGTTTTTGCGGAAAAAGTAGATGCGTTGGAATATAGAGGAAGTTGTGGTATACTAGGCATATAGTGAGAGAAAGCGAGGAAACCAATATGAAGCGAGTATTTTTGATTGTATTAGACAGTGTGGGAATTGGCGAGATGCCGGATGCGGCAGCTTATGGAGATGCGGGAAGCAACACGATAAAAGCGGCTTCCACCAGCAAATATTTTTCCATGCCGAACATGCATAAATTAGGTTTTTTTAATATTGATGGGGTAGATGTCTATGAGAAGGAGCCACATCCGACGGCGGCGTTTGCGCGTATGACAGAGGTGTCAAAGGGAAAGGACACGACCATCGGTCACTGGGAGATCGCAGGTGTGATCTCACCGAATCCGCTGCCGACTTATCCAAACGGATTCCCGAAGGAGATCATCGATGAGTTCTCCAGGAAAACAGGGCGCGGTGTGCTCTGCAATAAGCCATATTCCGGTACGGACGTTATCCGGGATTACGGCGAGGAGCATATGAAGACCGGAGATCTGATCGTGTATACTTCCGCAGACTCCGTATTCCAGGTGGCAGCCCATGAGGACGTTGTTCCGGTGGAGAAGCTCTATGAGTACTGCCAGATCGCAAGAGACATGTTACAGGGCGAGCATGGTGTCGGACGTGTCATTGCAAGACCGTTTACCGGCGAGCCGGGCAACTTTACAAGAACCAGCAGACGTCATGATTTTTCCCTGCAGCCGCCAAAGACGACGATGTTAGATCAGCTTTCCGGTGCAGGATTTGATGTGCTTTCCGTCGGAAAGATCATCGACATTTTTGCAGAAAAAGGAATCACGGAGTATGTGCGCTCGGTCAATAATGAGGATGGCATCAATAAGACCTTAGAATATATGAAGAAAGATTTTAACGGACTTTGCTTTACCAATCTCGTGGATTATGATATGCTTTACGGACATCGCAACGATGTGGACGGCTACGCAAAGGCACTCACATATTTTGATGAGCGTCTGCCAGAGCTTTTGGCTGCATTGGGCGAGGAGGATGTGCTGATGATCACAGCTGACCATGGATGTGACCCGAGCACACCGTCCACAGACCACTCAAGAGAGTATACGCCGTTTGTCATCTACGGTGCACCTGTAAAAGCAGGGGAGAATTTTGGCACCAGAAAGTGCTTTTCAGATATCGCAGCGACAATTCTCTCTTACTTTGGAATTACACCGGAGTGTGCAGGCGAGGCGCTGCCGGTATTTAAGCAGTAAATAGATTTTGGAGGATAGATAGTTTTGGCTGATTTGAGAAAAGAGATTGAAAAGAGACGTACCTTTGCGATTATTTCCCACCCGGATGCAGGTAAGACCACACTGACAGAGAAGTTTCTTCTCTACGGAGGAGCAATCAATCTGGCTGGTTCGGTAAAAGGTAAGGCAACGGCACGTCATGCAGTATCCGACTGGATGGAGATTGAGAAGGAGAGAGGTATTTCCGTTACGTCATCGGTGTTACAGTTCAACTATGGCGGTTACTGTATCAACATTCTGGATACACCGGGACACCAGGACTTCTCGGAGGATACGTACCGTACACTTATGGCAGCAGACTCCGCGGTCATGGTAATCGATGGTTCCAAGGGTGTGGAGGCACAGACCAGAAAGCTGTTTAAGGTCTGCGTGATGCGTCACATTCCGATTTTTACGTTTATCAATAAGATGGACCGCGACGCCAACGATACATTTGACCTGTTAGACGAGATTGAAAAAGAGCTGGGAATTGCCACCTGCCCGATCAACTGGCCGATTGGCTCAGGAAAAGGATTTAAGGGTGTGTACGACCGGAATACGAAAGAGGTCATGACATTCTCCGATACCTTAAAGGGTACCAAGGAGGGACAGGAAAAACATATCTCCATCGACGACCCGGCGTTACTTGCAGAGATCGGTCAGGACGCGAAGGATAAGTTATTAGAAGAGATCGAACTCCTTGACGGAGCCAGCGCAGAATTTGATATGGAGCTGGTGACAAAAGGAGAGTTATCCCCTGTATTTTTTGGCTCCGCGCTGACAAACTTTGGTGTGGAGACATTTTTACAGCACTTTTTACAGATGACCTACTC
>CAVCFM010000474.1:2518-4078 GCA_963601305.1 bacterium
CCAGGCCAATATGAATAAGGCACACAGAGACCGTATCGCGTTTATGCGTATCTGTTCCGGAAAATTTACCGCCGGAATGGAGGTTACCCATGTGCAGGGCGGCAACAAAAAGATCAAGCTGTCCCAGCCACAGCAGATGATGGCACAGGAACGCCACATTGTGGATGAGGCGTATGCGGGAGATATCATCGGCGTGTTTGACCCGGGTATCTTCTCCATCGGAGATACGATCACCACGGCAAAACCGTTCCGTTTTGAGGGAATCCCGACCTTTGCGCCGGAGCATTTTGCAAGGGTGCGTCAGGTAGATACCATGAAGCGGAAACAGTTTATGAAGGGCATGCAGCAGATCGCGCAGGAAGGTGCCATCCAGATATTCCAGGAGTACAACATGGGAATGGAAGAGGTCATCGTGGGCGTTGTCGGCGTGCTGCAGTTCGATGTATTAAAATATCGTCTGGAGAATGAGTACAACGTAGAAATCCGTATGGATATGCTGCCGTATGAGCATATCCGCTGGATCGAGACACCGGATGTCGATATGGATAAGCTGGTGGGAACTTCAGATATGAAGAAGATACAGGATCTGAAAGGTCGTCCGCTGCTTCTGTTTGTCAATGCATGGAGCGTCGGCATGGTGTTAGACCGCAACGAAGGCCTCGAACTCTCAGAATTTGGACGAGAATAGGACGAGAGCAAGTGAGCAAAGTAGCCACAAATGCGTTTACGCAATTTTGTGGCTATTTTGCGAACGCGAGGACATGAGCATGAAGCGGGAAGCGCGGAATGCGAATGGACGCACGTGGAAAGAAGAAGAGGTAAATTATGGCAGTAGTTACAATCACAAATGACAATTTTGAGGACGAGGTACTTGCATGCAAAGTGCCGGTCGTATTAGATTTCTGGGCAGAGTGGTGCGGCCCGTGCAAAATGCAGGCACCGGTTATCGATGCCCTGGCAGAAAAGTTAGGGGACAAAGTGAAATTTGGCAAGGTGAATGTGGACGAGGAAGCAGCCCTTGCCCTCAAATACCAGATTATGAGTATCCCAACACTGGTAGTTATGAAGTATGGTCTGTTTCAGACAAAAGCCATCGGGCTGCAGGATGAGCAGAGTATTCTTGCGATGTTAGAGTTAGAAGGGTAGCGCATTTTTTTCGCGATGCATCTCAGGAAGCAGCTGAAGAAATGTCCACTTCTGGTTGGTCGGGGTTAAGGCTGCCTTAAAATCGACTGCAACATGCGCCTGACGCAGGGAAAAGAGAAGCCTGTCCATGCGTTTGTCAGTAAAATTGCACATCAAAAGCAGACTTTCCTCTGGCACATTTCCGGTATAGGGAGTGACCAGGGGATTTTTACTGCCACGATAAATGGCTTCCAACGGCTGGTTGTAATCACAGGGGGCAACCGGCTCTAAGTGAATTTTGAGCCTGGATGCAATCTGGGATACTTTTTGATATTCTGTCTGGGACAGATGAAATGCAAATAATTTTTCCATAAGACCTCCATCTGTAAATGATAATAGGCAATTGCATCTATCATAATTCGTGATCGTGTGAAT
>CAVCFM010000475.1:0-2517 GCA_963601305.1 bacterium
GGTCATCACCTTTGAGCACACAGCTTATTCGAGAAGTGTATTTGCGAAAGGCGCAGTGGAGGCTGCAAAATTTTTAGCCGGAAAGCAGGCAGGATTCTACGATATGCAGGACGTCATTGCTGCAAAAAACAGCGAAGCGTAAAAAATAGCACCCTGTTCAAAAAAAAGTGCAGAAATGCCCATATATTTATGCTAAACTAAGTGTGACACAATGTTATATGAAATGATTTGAACTGGGGGAATCCATGGAAAATACAGATTTGCGCTATTTGAAAAGTTTGTCGAACCAATATCCGACCGTTGCCGCGGCAGCTACGGAGATTGTGAATTTACAGGCGATTTTGAGCCTTCCGAAGGGAACGGAACATTTTATCACAGATATTCACGGGGAGTATGATCAGTTTCAGCATGTAATGCGCAACGGTTCCGGCGCCATCAAACGTAAGATTGAAGATGAATTTGGCAATGCGATCAGTGCTGCTGAAAAAAAGGCAATAGCGACACTGATCTACTATCCGGAACAGAAGTTAGAACAGGTATTAAAAAAGGAAGAGAATTTAGAGGACTGGTACAAAGTGACTTTGTACCGGTTAATTCGCGTGTGCAAAAGTGCCTCGTCGAAGTATACTCGCTCAAAGGTGCGCAAGGCGCTGCCGAAGGACTTTGCATATGTCATTGAGGAGCTGCTCACCGGAAGACCGGATGTGTCCGACCAGGAAGCTTACTATAATGAAATCATCCGTTCGGTGATACGCACCGGCAGGGCGAGCGAGTTAGTCATCGCATTTTGCAACCTGATCCGGCGTTTAGTCGTCGACCATCTTCATGTGGTCGGAGATATTTTTGACAGGGGACCGTATCCGAATCTGGTCATGGACACGCTGATGAAGCATCATTCGGTTGATATCCAGTGGGGCAACCACGATGTCTACTGGATGGGAGCGGCAGCCGGAAGCGCTGCGTGTATCTGCAATGTCATCCGCATTTCTGCCAAATATGGCAATCTGAATCTGTTAGAGGACGGATATGGCATCAACCTGGTGCCGTTGGCGCGGCTGGCGATGAGCAGGTACGACAAGGACAACTGCGAGTGCTTTAAATTAGACTATCGCGAGGATGAGTACGATGTGCGGGATGCGATGCTCGATGAGAAGATGCACAAGGCCATCGCAGTGATGCAGTTTAAGTTAGAGGGACAGCTGATTATGGAACATCCGGAATTTGAGATGGATCATCGGCTGCTTTTGGATAAAATCGATATCAAAAAGGGAACAGTAATTGTGGAGGGAGTAGAGTATCCGCTGCGTGATACCAATTTCCCGACGATAGACTGGGAACATCCGTATGAGCTCTCCTCGGAGGAGGCGGATGTCATGGAGCGTCTGACGCAGGCGTTTATCAACTGCGAGAAGCTGCAAAAGCAGATCCGTTTTCTGTTTACGCAGGGCAGTCTCTACAAGGTGTATAACGGCAATCTGCTCTATCATGGCTGTGTGCCGATGAATGAGGACGGCAGTTTTACCAGCGTCAATGTATACGGAAAAATGTATTCAGGCAAGGCTCTCTATGATGTGCTCGAGAACTATGCCAGAAAAGGCTACTACGCGATTGACCCGGAGGAGAAGAAAAAGGGACAGGACATCCTGTGGTTCATCTGGGAGAACAAGAACTCACCGGTCTTTGGAAAAGCGAAGATGACGACATTTGAGCGTTACTTTATCGCGGATAAGGCGACACACCAGGAGCCGAAGAACCCGTACTACCGCCTTTTGGAAAAAGAGGAGGTTGTCAACCGGATCCTGGCGGAATTCGGGCTGTCTGGCACGGAGGCGCACATCATCAACGGACACATACCGGTGGAGGCAAAAAAAGGAGAGTCGCCGGTAAAATGCGGTGGCAAGCTTTTGATCATCGACGGCGGTTTCTCCAAAGCGTACCAGCCGAAGACGGGAATTGCGGGATACACGTTGATCTACAACTCTTACGGTCTGGTGTTGGCGGCGCATGAACCGTTTGAATCCGTGGAAAAGGCGGTATTAGAGGGAAATGATATCGTATCGCACACGATACTGGTACAGCATGTGGTGAAGCGCAAGACTGTGGCGGACACCGATATCGGAAGAGAGCTGATGGCATCTATCCGGGATTTAGAGAGCCTTCTTGTCGCGTACCGCGAGGGCGTTTTAGTCGAAAAAATCAGTCAATAAAAGAGAGGTTTGGATTATGTATATAGGAAATCACTTGTCGGCGTCTAAGGGTTATGCGGCTATGGGTAAGATGGCGTTAGAGCTCGGCGCGAATACATTCGCATTTTTTACAAGAAACCCGCGCGGTGGAAAAGCCAAAGAGATCAGTCAGGCAGATGTGGACAAATACCTTGCGATCGCAAGCGAGCATCAGTTTGGAAAGTTAGTGGCGCATGCGCCGTACACAATGAACCTGTGCGCTGCCAAGGAGGACATCCGGAAGTTCTCGAAGGACATGATCGCGGATGACTTAAAGCGCATGGAGTATACC
>CAVCFM010000476.1:0-4061 GCA_963601305.1 bacterium
TGTCTGTCATGATCAGATACGACTCGAACTCCTCCTGCTCGCGGATCAGTTTCAGACACTGCACCAATATGGGCAGACCACTTGCTCCGGTCGCCCCTACAATAATCCGCTTTTTCATTCTGTTTCCTCACGCCTTACAGATCTCATCGATCCATGCAAACAGTTCCTCTAAGTCATAATCCCCGGCATGCGGAATATTCCACGGTGACTGATAATCCACCTGACATCCCG
Organism: bacterium; assembly: GCA_963601305.1. Classification (GTDB taxonomy): domain Bacteria; phylum Bacillota; class Clostridia; order Lachnospirales; family Lachnospiraceae; genus Roseburia. Next base: position 232 of record CAVCFM010000476.1, read on the forward strand.
CCTCTTTCAGCTTTAAGGCGAGCATCGCCGAGATTGCCAGCGACGTGTCCCTGTCGCACTCACCGTGGCGGATTCTGAAATATTTTGCCGTCTGTGCCTTTTCATCAAAAATATAAGGCATCGGGTTCATCATTTTTATTACTGCATCCTCCGCTTTTTCGCTGTCACATGTGCTGTTTGCGAAGCTGTACTCCGTAAAATGCCTGCAATTGGTATCCGCGTCGCCAAACAGGTCATTTTCCGGGCTGTCAAGCGCCAGATCATCGAATGCCGGCGCCACTTTCATACGCGTGATATCCCGCACATATGCCGCAAAATCCATGTCCACAACCGTTCCATCCTGAATTGTCAGCCATGTTTTTTCTTTTACCGGAGCCGGTTTTACCCTCGCGATCACCGGGGTGGTGCCGTCCAAGGCTCGCTGCGCAGACGCCATGACAATCCGCTTTACATATTCCTTGAACGAGCCCTCACCATTTTCGTCTAAGGTCAGCGCATTGCCCGCTTCATCCCTTAATCCGAGGCTGTTTACATACGCCGGGAACAGGCGGTGTTCCTCATCCGAAACCTGGATCTGTCTCTCGGACATCTGACCGTCCTCCGGTGTAAATGCCGGTCTGCCACCCTCGCCCATCTTCATATTCATGCGATGGTAATCATTCACTCCGTAAAATTCCCACTCATATGCCATATCCGCATGCTCTAAGTTGGTGATCGGGCAATAGCAGGATGCTGCAAAAATCTCATCTCCCGCATCCGCCGCGCCCAGCTCTTTTAAGTACGGCTCGTAATCCGGATGATTTCCGGTTGCTCCCATCAGGGAAGATAGGGCTCCGCCTGCACTTGTTCCGTTCGTGATGATCTTACTCTCATCCCCCGGAAGCTCCTCGCTAAAATAGTGCAGATACCGGACTGCCGCTTTATAATCCACAATACATGCCGGTGCCTTTCCATTGTACCTGCCGTCTGCGCCCTTCTGCACCCTGCCGCGGATTGCCGGTGCCGCAACGACATAGCCGTGCTGCAGCGCCCGGAAAATGGAATTGACATTTTCTCTCTCATACTTGTGATATCCCGGCTCATCCAGCTCCCCGGGCATATATCCTCCCACCAGATTCGGCATAAATACCGGCGCTGTTTTTAGCGTATAACCATTCAATTTGCCGCCCTCATAATATACTTCCGGCACAAACAGGTTCATCTGCTGATATGCCTCATTGACCGGATGTTCCACGTACACCAGATTCCGGAACGCGCGAAACCGGATTGTCTCCTTCTCTAATGTCAACTCTTCTACTTTATAATTTTCTTTGTCAAATTTCATCTTACATCCACTCCCTGTCTGTTTTTTCGTGTCAATTATTTTTGACCTAACTCTTCACGGATCTGCGGAAGATATTTTTCTACATCCATAAATAACACTATGATAATTAACGCCGCACTTAAAATTGCCCCAAGCCATCCATAGTCAAACCGGATTGCCTTAATCACAGCATCTGACTGCACAGCTCCCGGTGTTCCCACATATCCGACTGCCGCCAAAATCCATGCTGTCATTGCTGAGCCAAGTCCAATACCAATCTTAGAACCAATTGACTGTGAGGAGGCCATCAGACCTTCAGAACGAACCCCGTATTTCCATTCCCCATAATCAGCCGCATCTGCAACAAATGCATATACGCCCGCAAACATCGGTCCGATTCCGATCGATCTGAGTATCGTTCCAGCTAACAGCAATGTTCTGTTTGTATCCGCAATACCTATTAACAAAAACCCGATCACCATCACAATTCCACCGCCTGTCATAAATGAGCGTTTTGAAAATTTGTTCGCAAAATATGGCATAAAGAACAAAATGATAAGTCCCGGAAGCTGGCCTAACGACATCAACTGAGTCATAAACATCGGATCGCCAAGCACTACATTGCAATAATAAATCTGTGCTGCAATTGCATTTGCATTCACCAGTAATGTAAAGACACCAATTAACAATGCCATCCAGAAATATCTGTTTTTCAATACAACCGGAAGCTGTTCTTTTATGGAAACAGTCTTTTCCTTCTGATGCCCTTCTTCTGTTTCCATCATCTCTGTACATGTCAGACCCGGGATCAGGATCAGTACGCCTGCCGTCACACCGAGAATCACACTTGTCACAAACCAGCCAAATTTAATCTGCATAGCTGTGATTGCTGTTCCGATTACAAGACCACATAGATTATTGATAATTGACGAGACAATGGATGTCGTATTTCTGTCCTTGAAATCTCTCGTCATGCATGCCAGCAATGCGGAATGTGCAACACCGAAAATTGTATAAACCACACAGTTCAAAAAAATGTATGTAACATAGGCATACACCAGCTTCATCGCCGCACTGAACCCTTCCGGGACATGCAAAATCAAAATAATTCCTATGCACATAAGCGGTGCTGCAATGATCAGCCACGGTCTTGCTTTTCCAATTTTTGTATGCGTCTTATCTACAATTCCACCCATTACAAGGTCTGTGATACCGTCCAGCAAACGGCAGATGATAATCCGTATAATACGCAGTCAAAAACGTAGCGAGCAATGTGCTCATGACATTGCCTCCACCAGCTCCACAGCCGTAACAAATTTTCTTCCATACAGGAATTTTTGCATTTTCTTTCATTTGATTACCCTCCCATTTTTCTTTGCATTTGAACTGTCTTTATCATATCCGATTGGGACGGCAGCATCTTTACATTAATTAGCGCAAAAATTACAAAAATTTGCACTGTATCATTTTTCTTTATTCTGTTTGCGAAACTGGTAAGGCGTGATGTCATAAATCACCTTAAAGGCATGGATCAGGCTTCTTGCATCCGTAAATCCCGTATCCATCGCAATTTCAAGCATCGATTTATCCGTTTTTAATATCTCTTCCCGCGCAGCCCTGACACGCACCTTCATCAGAAACTCCTTAAATGTCATCCCTGTATTTTTACGAAAAAATCTGGAAAAGTACTCTCTCGTAAAATAAAAACGCTCTGCAACTGCGCACTGTTGTATCGGCTCTGTATAATGCTCATTCACATATAAGATAATGCCCCTGAGGCGCTCCATATTTTTTTCATTATTGATAGGAAATACCACCTCTCTGCTCGCAAGCGCATCACGGCAGAGTAAATATAGCAGCTGATACATGTTTCCCATTAATTTCAGTTCTTCATATGGCTGCAGGGGCCGTATATTATCCGCGTACTGGGAAAACTCTTCCATAATTCTGCCAATCTGCTGCATATCTGATTGTACTTCTGTCAAAAAATACATATCCGATAAATTAGGAACCAGACTTTGTATGAACTCATAATTGATAATCAGGACAACTGCAACAACCTCCACATCCTGCTCAATATTGACGTCCGTAATAATCTTATGGATACTTTCTGAATTTGTGATAAGCATCTTGCCCGGAGCTTCCTCATACACTTTTCCGTCAATATAATGCCTGGCATACCCCGCAAATGTGTATTCTATCTCGATTTCCCGATGCCAGTGCTCCAATATGTCTCTCTGGTGACCGGAGTCATCCATAATGCCTTTTCTTGTGATGTTATGGATAAGAAATGGCAGCTGTGCAGTATAATTGATCACCTGAAACATTTTTGTCACTTCTGTTTTTTCATTCATACAAACACCCTGTTCTCATCAAAGCCAGCGCTCCGGGTCCACCTCCATAAACCGTGCCCTGGTAAAACGCGCCTTCTGGTCATATGGAACCGTACAGTCAAAAATTGTCTTACATGCAATTCCATGGTCCCTGATACTCGCAGAACAGCTCGGATCATTGGACGGATCTAACG
>CAVCFM010000477.1:0-4068 GCA_963601305.1 bacterium
CTACGGAATACATCTTCTCCTCGTACTCTACACTCAGAGGGAAGAAATCGATACCGTCTCTCGGCTTGTCCGATGCGGTAACGGTAGATAACACGGTAGTCTCACCGTATTTTAATAATGCTGCTCCATTCGCCTGTGCACACACTCTGCCGATATCTACAGTCAGTGTTCTGCCGGCAAGTTCCATTGAAAAACTTTTATACATGTCATATCTCCTTTTTTCCGACACTTCTGTGTCTTATTATCTGCAGAAGTACCGAAACTACTGAAACACACACAGCCTATGATCATTATGTACATTTCAGTGGTCTCGATATATTCTTCTGCGAAAATCATTCTCTCAAACATAATCCAAAAATAGAGCGGGAAAAATCTCCGCTCTATTCTGGCATGCAGACATGTGCGAATACGACCGCACTGTCCGGAAATCTTATTTTCTAAGACCTAAACGTTCAATTAAGGAACGATATCTCTCGATATCAACTTTCTTTAAGTATGCTAATAAACCACGTCTCTGTCCAACCATCTTTAAAAGTCCACGTCTGGAGTGATGGTCATTCGGGTTCTCTGCTAAATGTGCATTCAGCTCCTCGATACGTGCTGTTAAAATAGCAACCTGTACCTCTGGTGAACCTGTGTCTCCTGCAGTTCTTCCATACTCTGCGATAATTGCCTGTTTCTTTTCCTTTGCGATCATGCTTGTGATCCTCCTTCTTATTCTTGGATAGCTTATGATAAGCTGTCGTCTTATCGCCCAAATTGCTTGATACTCAGTAAAAGGTCGGAGTGTCCATCTACCGAATACGGGCTAAAACTCATACTCAGCCATTATAACATGTGTTATGTGGCTTGTAAACGATTTTTTTCTATTCATTGATAATGCGCACAACTTTTACCGGGGTACGGTAGTATGCGCTGGATATCTTAATACCGGATTTCGGTGAGCTTGCATGCACAACCTGTCCATTTCCAATGTAGATAGCCACATGGTTAATGCTCTTGCCATTGCCGTAGAAGAACAGGTCTCCCGGCTTCGCCTCGGATGCGGAAATCGTGGAACCGCAGTTTGCCTGTGCTCTCGAAGAATGTGGCAGCGAAATGCCATAGTTCGCATATACACTTAAGACAAATCCGGAACAATCTGCCCCGTGAGTCAGGCTGGTTCCGCCCCAGACATATGGATTACCCACAAACTGGGTTGCATACTGTACCATAGATACACGCACATCGGATACACCTTGTCCATAACGCACCTCTGTCATCGTCATCGCCTTGGTCAGCTCTGTGGAAACCTCCACGTAATCCGAGGAAACATATCCCTGATCACTGTCGACGTTAATCTTAACCCAGCCGTCTAACACCTCGACAACCTCAAGTTCCTCGCCAATTGGCATGGAAGTGATGATCGTGCAGTCCGTGTTCGGCTCCTCACGCACATATAAAGTCGTCGTGGTAACTGTGGCAACTGTCTGCTTTACTTCCTCCGCCTTAGCGAGTGCCTCCTCGCCGGTCAGGAGATATTCCGAGCTGACATATCCGGTGACATCACCGGAGGAAATCTTCGTCCACTCTCCGTCCACTTCCAAGATCTCACATCCCGCATTGTTCGGCATCTTACCGACAACACTTGCCTCTGTGCTTGGCGCCTCTCTCACATTGAGGTTGCCATCCACCTGGGCAATTCCTAAATTGGTATATCCATAAGCCGCCATCTGTGCAGCTGTCACTAACTGTTTTTCCTTCGCCTCTGCCGCAAGTACCTGCGCATCGGTCATATAATCCGCCACTGTGGTCGTAATTCCAGCGCCTACGGTGAGATTTGCATCCTCATCTGCGATCATAAGCTCTGTACTGTATGCTGCAGATATTCCGGCACTAACACTTGTATTCGTCAATTCGGCAGCACTGCTGTCCGTATCCTGATTCTGGTATGCCACTGTAAATATCAGGGAACCCATCAGCAACAGTCCGGCTACTTTTATCATTCTTTCTTTCATGAATACCTCCGATTACTCCTCGTCCATCTAAGAAACATGATGTTACATGTTTTTCACATACCGTTTGAGTATAGCAATATTTTTTTACATTGTCAACACAATTATGTAACATTTATGTAACATTTGTAAAAACATATTCTACTACATAAAGTATGCCCGGGCGGTGGCGATATCTTTCTGCATCTGTTCCTTCAATGCCTCGATGGATTCGAATTTGCGCTCTCCACGCACATGCTGCAAAAATTCTACCGTCACGAGCTTATCGTACACATCCTCTGAAAAATCCAGCACATGTGTCTCCACTCCGATCGGATTGTCTCCCTCTATCGTAGGCTTACATCCCACATTGGTAACCCCATGATATTTTTTGCCATCGATGTCAATCTCTGTGACATAGACCCCGTTTGGCGGGAGCAGCTTTTCCCGCGGAGGTATCTGGTTCACGGTCGGAATTCCTATGGTTCTTCCAATCTGATTGCCATGTGTTACCACACTGGTGACAAAATACGGATATCCGAGAAGATGATTTGCCTTTTCGACATTGCCCTTCGCAATCTCCTCGCGCACAAATGTGCTGCTAATATCTCTGTCGTCTTCTTTTATCTTTTCCACAACCACTACCTCATATCCATATTGCTTCTGATATGTCATAAGCATATGATAATCACCCCTGCGGTTATGACCAAAATGAAAATCTTCTCCCACCACGATGCACTTCACATGCAGCTGGCGTGTGATCTTTTCGATAAAATCCTCCGCCTCCATGCACATGATCTCTCTGGTAAAGGGACACTCCACCAGATAATCGATGCCGTGTCTGCTGCAAAGATGCATTTTTTCCTCGTTGGTGGTCAGCACCTTAGCCTCCACCTGCTCGATATTTTTGCGCGGCGGTATATCAAAGGTAAATAATACTGCCTTTAGCCCCTCTGCCTTTTTTTTCGCCAGATGCTCCAACAGCAGCTCATGTCCGCGGTGTATCCCGTCGAATTTGCCGAGGGAAATGGCAGTGTTTTCTTCTATATAAAAGTCTGTTGTATTTCTGATATATTCCATTATTCCATAAACAGTTTTATCGGCTTAAAATCTTCCCGTTCCGGGTCAAATCGATAAATTCCGATAAAACACCCCTCTTCATCATAAACTCGGATCTGTTCCTGTTCCCATTCGCTGTCATAGGCCACAAACATGCTTTTTGCCATGCGGTTGCCATTGTAGAGAAGTTTGTTAAATTCCTTCCGGATCACTGCCTTTTTATATTGTAAAAAAACGGAATCCACCGGGCGGACAAACGAGTACGCTCCCTCTGATTCTTTTTTTACCAGCTCTTCGATCTCTGACAGCCGCAGTGCATCCTGTAAGGCAAACTCTGACACCCGGGTGCGCAACAGGGATTCCATGCATGCTCCACAGCCCAATTTTTCACCGATATCCTGGCATAATGTCCGGATATAAGTCCCCTTGGAGCACTCTACGCGCATATGTACCCGCGGCAGATCCACAGACAATATCTCTATCGATAATATCTGCACCGGTCTTGGCGCGCGCTCCACAGTCACACCTTGCCGCGCCAGATCACACAATTTCTTGCCGTTGACTTTCAATGCCGAATACATCGGCGGGATCTGCATATAATCGCCCACAAATCCCATCACCGCCTTGCGCACCTCATCTTCCGTCACCGCAACAGGCGCCTCACGAAGCACGGTTCCCGTGATATCCTGGGTATCCGTCACCTTCCCTAACAGCATGACCGCCTCGTATTCCTTGTTCTTATCGGTCAGCAGGTCACAGACTTTTGTGGCTTTGCCAAGACACACAGGTAACACTCCCTCCGCATCCGGATCGAGTGTCCCTGTGTGTCCGATTTTTCTTGTCTTTAAAATTCCTCTTAATTTTGCAACCACATCAAAGGAAGTGTATCCCTTTTCTTTGTAGACATTGACAATTCCGTTTATCATAACTGTTCTTCCACTTCCCTCACAATTGTTGCAATGATCTCATCTGCATCGCCGGCTATGGAGCAGCCTGATGCACGCTTATGACCTCCGCCGCCATGTAACATAGCAAC
>CAVCFM010000478.1:0-4135 GCA_963601305.1 bacterium
GGAGTGGCGAGTCATCCGGTGCTTGGATTTGTGGCGAATGGCGTGTCGGTGTTTTTGTTCCTTGGAACATTGATCATCGGAGACAGAAGAGCGCGTGTGGAGTTAAAGAGACGTTTTCACATGAAGTGATAAGCGAAGGATAGTAAGTGAGGAATGATATGCGAGAGAATGAGGCGAGTATTCGTGGCAAGGTAATGCGGGATCTGATCGCCCGGGTGACGAATGAACACCTGATTGGAAAAAAGATAAAAAACGGGGAGCTCCGCAAGCGTATCAGCGATGTGGAGGCACCCTGGAAGTGTCCGGACTGCTTTGAGATGCAGACCATCGATATGGGAGAGTTTACAATGGAACTGCTCTCCTCGAAGGAGGATCCGTGCGGGGAAAAGATCATTTTACAGCTGCACGGCGGTGGATATGTGGGTGGTATGCGCAATGCGTACCGGATGTTTGCCGGGCTGTATAATGAGGTCAGTCACGGTATGAGCGTGCTCACGGTGGATTACCGGGTGGCGCCGGAGCATCCGTTCCCAGCGGCGCTGGAGGATGCCTACAGCGCATATTGCTGGCTGCTGGAACAGGGATGGTTCTCTGAGCAGATCATTGTGGTCGGAGATTCCGCCGGCGGCGGTCTTGCGATGGCACTCTGCCATTACCTGAAGGATAAGGGAAAACAGCTTCCATGCGGGCTTGTGGCAATGTCCCCGTGGACGGACTTGACGGCGAGCGGTGAGTCTTACGAGACGAATTATGAGCGTGACCCGCTGTTTGGAAATACGAGAGACAGTCTGATCTATAATAAGGATTATGTGGGGGAGAATGACCCCATGAATTCGTATATTTCACCGATGTTTGGAGATTTCAGAGAATTTCCGCCCATGCTCATCCAGGTCGGCTCCTATGAGATGCTGTTGTCGGATTCCGTGGATGTGGCTGCCAAGGCGAGAAGCCAGGGCGTAAAGGTACGCCTCAGCATCTACGATGGCATGTTCCACATTTTTCAGATGGCGGCGAAGATGCTGCCGGAATCGAGACGTGCATGGGTGGAAATCGGTAAGTTTATTGATGTTTTGCTAAATGACTGACATTCATATAGACAGGCAGTCCGTTTTTGTATTCCACGTTGGTTTCACCCTGGATGAGCGGTGTCAGATAGTCAATAAGCGGCTGTTCGACATCGTTTCCGGAAGGACTGATCCACTCGAGGGGAACGGATTTTGCTTCATTTGCAATGTTTTTAATCTCCGCATAGCCGTACTCTACGGTATAAGGAGCGTTGGAGACGCGCTGAATGGTAACCATAGAAGCTGTTACGCCTTCTTCGGAGAGCGCAACGGCTTTTTTTCCCAGGGCTACGGACTCATCCAGATCTGTCTGGGATGCTAAGTGTGCGGCACAGCGCTGTAAGACATTAATCTCCACAGAGCGGACTTTGACGCCTAACTTTTCTTTTACCAGGAACTCTAAGGTCTTTCCGGCACCGGAGAGCTGGCTGTGACCGAAGTTGTCAGTCGCCTGTTCGGAAGCGCTGATATAATTGCCGTTCACATCGCGGATTCCCTCAGATACAGCAATGATGACGTTGTTGCGCTCGAATAAGAGGCGTTTGACATCCAGCAGGAAATCCTCCGGGTCAAAAGGTACTTCCGGCAGATAGATCAGGTGAGGCGCTGCGTTGTACTCATTTCTTGCGAGAGCGGCAGCGGCGGTCAGCCATCCTGCATCGCGTCCCATGATCTCTACGATCGTGACACTGTTTACCGCATAGATAAATGTGTCATGGGCAATCTCGAGCAGGGATGTGGCAATATATTTTGCTGCGGAGCCAAAACCAGGGGTGTGGTCGGTCTCACATAAATCATTGTCGATGGTTTTTGGAATACCGATAATGCGGACCGAACTGCCGATTTTTTTGCCGTATTCGGACAGTTTTAAAACGGTGTCCATGGAATCATTTCCGCCGATATAGAAAAAGGCATCCACGTTGTAGTTTTCAAACTGCTTGAAGATAAATACATAAGGGGAATCATCATCCATATAGTTTGGAAGTTTGTAGCGGCAGGAACCGAGGAACATGGCTGGTGTTTTGGTAAGCCGGTCCATATAATCCGGGTTCTCGTCCATCAATTCGGTGAGATTGAGAAATTCGTTGTTTAAAATGCCGGTAATTCCGTTTAATGCTCCGTAAACGGTGTGGTATTCACTGGAGGAAGAAACACCCTCGATGACACCACGCAGGCTGGCATTGATTGCTACGGTTGGTCCGCCGGACTGGGCGACCATACAATTTTTTTGACTCATAACAAACTCCTTCGTACTTGATTAACAAAAATCAACCATAATGATACCTAAAAAACGCATATTGCGCAATATTGAAATTAGATAGAAAGAATGAAATGATATGGAAAATTTATGTATATTGTGTCCTAGAAACTGCGCCGTCAACCGAAAAGACGGTGCACGCGGTGTCTGTGGGCAGACGGAAGTACTAAAAGTGGCGCGGGCTGCCCTGCATTATTGGGAGGAACCGTGTATCTCCGGGGAGAGCGGTTCCGGTGCGGTATTTTTTTCGGGGTGTGCACTTCACTGCGTTTTTTGCCAGAATAAAAAAATCGCGATGGGCGATATCGGAAAAGAGATATCAAAGGAGCGCCTTACGGAAATTTTTCTGGAATTGCAGGAGAAAGGAGCGAACAATATCAACCTTGTGACGCCGGGGCATTATGTGCCGCAGATCGTGACATCCTTAAAGGCGGCAAAAGAGCAGGGGCTTCGGGTACCCATCGTGTATAACACCAGCAGTTATGAGCATGTGGATACGCTGCGCATGTTAGACGGTCTGGTGGATATCTATCTGCCGGATTTTAAGTATATGTCCGGGGAACTTTCCGGCAGATACTCCCATGCATCCGACTACAGCGAGGTGGCAAAAGCGGCGATCGCAGAGATGGTCAGGCAGACCGGACCGGCGGTATTTGAAAATGATGATGAGGACGGTCTGATGAAGCGGGGAACGATTGTGCGCCATCTGCTCCTGCCGGGGTGCGGACAGGATTCCAAAGAGGTCGTCCGTTACCTGTATGAGACCTATGGGGATACGATCTATATCAGCATCATGAACCAGTTTACGCCGCTGGGGGGACTGGAGGGTTATCCCGAGCTCGACCGCAAAGTCACCGACGAAGAGTATGATGAGGTTGTGGACTATGCGATTGACCTCGGTGTCACCTGTGGATTTATTCAGGAGGGGGATACCGCGGAGGAAAGTTTTATCCCGGATTTTAACTGTGAGGGAGTGTAAGAAATATTATGCCCATTCATTGAAAATTTAAATTGTATGAATTGCATGTAATATTCTGTATAATAACCTGTTTTGCAATTGCCTGATACATACATTAGGTAGAGGGAGTGTGCGTTTACCGCACACTCCTTTTTTTGCGCAAATTTTCACAATGTTGCGCAAACTGCGACAGGGGAAATGGGAAACAGGCACTATATTTACGTCAATATAAACAAAAACAAGCGCGTGAAATTAGAAAAGCTGTCAATTGAAACAAATCATTACGGATGATACACTAAGCATAGGTCAACCGATTGCGCACTAGGGGAGTGCAAAGTTATGGAGAGGGAAAATTTATGTCGGGAGAGAAGTCTTCTGACGGGATGGAGGAGAAATGAAGAGAAGATGGAAAGGTGCAGTTGCAATGTTGGGAGCAGCTGCGTTGTGTTTGGGGCAGACGGCAGTGGGAACACAGTCGCTTACATTTGCGGCGGACAGTGAGACCGCAACGGGCATTACCGTGACAGACGGCGATTTTACCGGAAGTTTCTGGGAGGATGGTGTCTGGACGCTGACTCCGTCTACATGGAATAATGCATCTTTTGATGTGTTAAGCTACACATCCGATGAGTGGCTTGTGACAACAGATGCACAGGGTGAATATGGATTAAAGTTCTGGATGGGAGATGGCGGAAGTTTTACCCTGACACAGACGGTGGACATTCCGGCGGGAACCTATAAAATATCAGCAGACGCCATGGGATATGGCGCTGATTATTCGATCCTGGTCGGGGACAGTGAAGGAACGGCAGTGAGCCTGACCGGATATAATACCTGGGATGATAATTCCTACAC
>CAVCFM010000479.1:0-4483 GCA_963601305.1 bacterium
GTGTAGAGCACTGCTCTGGCGGATTCGATCTCTGGAAGCTTTGCATATAAGTCTTCCACCAATTTTGTAATTCGTTTTGTCTTCTGAATATGAGAAGTATTGTACTTAGCCACTTTTTCACCCCTTTTGCTAAATAGAAACAACATAACCCCACAAAATCTACTTTAATTATATTTTGTTTTGTGTTGTTTGTAAAGTCTTTTTGTGGTTTTTTGTGGTTTTTATTTTATCTTTACACAAAAAACCACACTGCACAGATTGCAGTGTGGTTTTCGTGATACATCTTTGTTAATCTAAGTGAAATACAGTCTGTAAATCAATGGATACCGGGCTGTTATCCGGATTGGTCTCCATGATGTCAGCCATGAAATCCCACCATTTTCGATTGATGGCGGTATCAGCGCCCTTGTTCCATAACTCTTCATCCTCTATCTCGATATAACCGAAGAGCGTGAGCGTCTCCTTATCGAGGAAGATGGTATAATTTTTTCCACCATGCTCGTGGATCATTTCTTTCATCTCAGGCCAAAGCTGATTATGACGTTTCTCATACTCCGCTTCCTGACCCGGATATAATTTCATCTTAAATCCCTTAATCATAATTTTTAATATACGTCCTTCCAATCAGCAATGTTGTCTGGGTCAAATTTGAACGGTGCGCCAAGGATAACCTCTGTACCGCCATCGCCTGCTTCTGTGATGGTGTATGGGCTCTCATCCATATCTGCTGCCTCAAAAGTCTCACCAGCTGCGCCTGTGATGGTTCCGTCAACTAATGCTGCAGAAACGTATGCGCTTAATTTTCCAAGGTCAACCGGGTTCCATAAGAACATGTATGGGCAGGAATGTGCATCGTCAGCTCCGATATACTCAGCCATCTCAGATGGAAGTCCAAGTCCGGTCAGCTTGCATGCAGAACCCTGGTCCTGAAGAACCTTTGCTGCTGCTGCGATACCAACGGTGGTAGGTGCGCAGATAACTTTTACATCCGGGTAGTTTGTAAGGATTGCCTGTGTTACGTTTGTGGATTTCTCCGGCTCATCATCACCGTATTCGATATCTACAAGCTCAAGGTCTGCATATTTGGAATCTGCTGCTGCGATCTCCTGCATAGCCTCGATCCATGCGTTCTGGTTGGTAGCCTGTGAAGATGCGGATACGATAGCCCACTGTCCAGAACCACCGGAAATGTCATAAACTGCATCCATAAGTGCCTGTGCAACTTCTGTTACACCAGCCTGGTTACAGAATACCTGACGGCTGTCTGGGTTTACTGCGGAGTCAAGGCAGGAAACTTTGATACCTGCATCCATTGCTTCCTCTAATACTGCCTGAAGTGCGTTCTCATCGTTTGCTGCTACTGCGATGGAATCTACACCCTGTGAGATCAAAGACTGGATCTCTGTGATCTGAGCATCTGCGGTTGCTGCTTCCGGATGTTTTACGATAGCTGTTCCGCCGATGGAATCGATGACATCCTCAAATCCTTCTGCCATCTTCTCATTGTATGGGTTACCGGAAGATTTGGTAACCAGTGCGTATGTACCGCCACCTCCTGTTGTGGTCTCTGCTGACGCGTCATCTGCCTTTGTGGTGTCTGCCTCGCCTGCTGCATCGTTACTAGCCTGATCTGTTGTTGTGCTGCTTGCTGCATCAGATGATGTGTCCGTGCTGGAACCACCACATCCTGCAAACAGGGTTGCTGTCATTGCAACGCAGAGCATTGCGCTTAAAACTTTTTTCTTCATATTTTTTCCTCCCTTGATTAAAAAATATAGTTTTTATATCCACGGTACCTTCTCCAAAGTGCCGATGAATATCACATTAGGATGCTTTCTTCTTAGAAAGCTTAACAGATGATACAATATTTGGCAACAATACGGCGCAGATCAGAAGAATTCCGATGATAACAAGGATCAACTGGGAGTTCATGTTAATCTGTCCAAGTCCGATACGCAGGCATACGATAATGAATGCTGAAATGATACCGCCGACGAGTCTTCCTTTTCCACCTGTTGTTGCGATTCCTCCGAATACTGCCATTGCGATGGCATCCATCTCGAAGTTTTTACCGGTTGTTGTATTTGCGCCGTAAGTCACTGCTGTCAAAAACAGTGCTGCAACACCTGAGAAAAGTCCCATCAGTGTATATGCGCTCAAAATTACATTTTTTACTTTAATTCCTGAGTAAAGTGCCGTTCTGCGGTTGCTTCCCACTGCATAGAGGCTTCTTCCGTAAGTCGTCTTCATCGAGACAAATGCGAAGATAACTGCCGCTATGATCACCAGGAAAAAGATGTACGGGAACGGTCCGATCTTACCTGCGATCGACTTAAATCCGGCCGTGTTGGAAAGCGATATGGAACCGCCGCTTCCAAGGACGATCTCCGCGATACCACGGTAGATGATCTGTGTGCCCAGTGTGACGATCATGGATGGCAATTCCGGGAACTGCGTGATAATGATACCGTTTACAATTCCGCATGCAGTACCTGTCAGTAAGATGGCAAGCACTACCACACCAAACGGTGCCCCGGAGTTGGATACGATACATCCCACGGTTCCTGCCAGACACACGATGGAGCCAACCGAGATATCGATCTCACCGATCAACAGGATGTATGCCATCGGGAGAAACAGGAATATCTCACACAGATATTTTGGCATCTCTCGCAATACATTCGTGATGGTGTAGTTTCCAGATAAACCTCTGCAGAGGATTAAGTCTGCAATAAATATTAATACAAGAATTCCTTCCCAGCTGAAGATGTTTTTCTTAACGCTGTTTTCCGGAGTGGCACTTATGGTTCTGCCTGATTTTCCTGCCATAATTACATCTCCCTCCTCTCAAGATTGCTTCTATTCATTGCACGCTGTGTCAATACGTTTAAGATGATAACGACTACGATAAGTACACCCTTGATGGTGTTCTGTGCAATGGCATCGATTCCTACCAGAGGAAGTGCCTTGGCGATAACTGCCAAGATCAATGCTCCCAGTAAAGCTCCGCTGACGCTTCCTTTACCACCGCTCATGGATACACCACCGATGACACAGGCTGCGATGACATCCATCTCCTTACCGGTCTGCATGTTCGGCTGTGCGGATGCGTAGATCGTGGTTGCAAGTGCACCTGTCAGTCCACAGAGCGTACCCATGATCGTGTAGACAGCTACTTTTACATTTGCAACGTTGATACCGGAAATCTGAGCTGCTTCTTCGTTGGAACCAACGGCATAAATGTTACGGCCAAATTTAGTCCATTTCATAAAGATGAAGAATATAATGTAGCAAACAATCGTCACGATGATACAGTTGTTAATTCCAAACACATCACCCAGTGCAAAGTTCTTGAAATCTCCCAGTGCATCTGCACCTGCCCACTGGCTGTTGCCGACCACATAGGCTAAGCCTCGGTAAATGTACATAAAGCCCATCGTTGCGATGATCGGTGTAACTTTTCCGTAACCGATGATGACACCTACTAACAATCCGCACACAGCGCCGATCGCAATTGCAATGATAAACGCAAGCAGTGTGCTCTTAAGATATCCATACTTGAACATCAGTCCGACGGACATTCCCGAAAGTGCCAGTGTGGATGCGATGGAGATATCAATTCCTCCGACAAGCAGTACACACAACATTCCAAGTGCCAGGATCAATGTTACTGTATTATTTTTCAAGATCTCCATGATATTTGACACCGTCATAAAGGATGGATTCTTGATGGTAACTACGATACAAAGTAAGATCAATACGATTGTAAGGCTGGCTTCACGGGAATCGGTAATCCGCTTCCAAATAGATTTCTTTTCCATTATCTAGCGCCCTCCTTCTCACTTTTTTCCATTGCATGCTCTAAGATGATTTCCTGAGAGAGATCTTCTCTTGCAAGTTCGCCTGTGATCCTTCCGTTACACATGACGTATACTCTGTCGCACATTCCGATAATCTCAGGCATCTCGGACGAAATCATGATGATTGCATATCCTTTTTGTGCAAGTTCGCCCATAATCGCATAAATCTCTGCTTTCGCTCCGACATCGACACCCTTGGTAGGCTCATCCATGATGACCACCTTCATGTTATCCTGTGCCAGCGCCTTCGCAACTACTACCTTCTGCTGATTACCTCCGGAAAGTGAACTTGCCGGGTCAAACACGGTAATCGCTTTCGTATCTACTTCCTCGAGCATGTTTTTCGCCAGCTCGCGCTCTGCTTTCTCATCGATTACGCCATGCTTGACAAATTTTTTCAAAATAGGGAGTGTGACATTTCTGCCAAGTCCCCAGCTCATGATCAATCCGGTATTCTGTCTGTCCTCCGGCAGAAGAATGATTCCTGCATCCCTTGCATCGGTGGGGTTCTTGATGGCAATTTCTTTGCCTTCCAGATAAAGTTTACCGCCATCCGCTTTTGTGATGCCACAGACTGCTTCCATGACCTCGGTACGGCCTGCGCCGACAAGTCCGGTCAGTCC
>CAVCFM010000480.1:0-2737 GCA_963601305.1 bacterium
GGGGTATTATCATGGATTCCATTTAAAAGTTTATTAAAATCATCTACGCTCATTGGACGATAGAAAAAATATCCCTGGACGATATCGCAGTTCGCCTCTTTGAGAATATCCAGCTGATCTGTATTTTCAACACCTTCTGCAATAAGTCCAAGTCCAAGGAGCTGTGCCATCTGTATTACAGATTCGATGATGCTCCGTCCCTTAGCATTATTATCTTCGGTCAGATCAAAAAACTTCATATCAAGCTTTATAACATCTGCCTCAATGTCCTTTAGAATATTAAGTGCAGAATACCCACTTCCAAAGTCATCGATCAAAATCATAAACCCAAAGGATTTTAATTTGTTTATAGAGTCATAGAACACCGCATTGTCATTCACAAATGCAGACTCAGTAATCTCAATGTGGATATATTCAGGGGCTACGCCGTATTGTCTGCTCAAATCTGTCATGACCTGATATACATCAATTTTGCTGAAATCCTCCCTGGATACATTGATTGAAATTGGTACCAAGGCAAGTCCATCCTGCTGTCTCTGCGCCTGCAGGGAAAAAACACACTCCCAGAGATACCGGTCGAGCTGCGTTACCAGCCCGTTTTGCTCAAGAACTGGGATAAATGCACCCGGTGAAATGAAAGTCCCCTCATGAATCCACCTGGCCAATGCTTCAGCTCCAACAATCGTATTCTCGGATACAGAATACTGGGGTTGTAAATAAATTATAAATTCCCGTTTTGCGATATATTCCTGTAACCGTTCCTCTGTCAACTCATCTACACATATCATATCTTGTTGTTCTCCCCTTTATTGTAAACTGGTTATATTGTACCATGTTTTACTTTCAAATGCAACATTCTGCCTGGTACTTTCTGCGTCAAAAGTATCAGATGTACGGTGCCCAAATTGTCTTGGTAAAACATCCCTCTTCTTTAAGATTTCCTTAAAAATAACTATTTTTATTGCATTCACAAAACAAATGCTTATAATTTAATCAACACCCGGATTACTCTAGGACGGTACAAAAGAACGGGTGGGTTTTTGTTAAAATTTGTAAGAAAGAGGAAAGAGAATGAAGAAGAAACTAGTGATCACTTTGATAGCGATGTCGTTAAGTGCAGCGATGGTGGCCGGCTGCAGTTTTTCGTCTGAGCAGGAGGGTACTGCGGACGTCTCAAATGAGGAAAGTGTAGAAAAAACGGGAGACACAGTGGAAACAGAGAGAACAGAGACATCGGAGACATCGGAAGAGCCGGAGAGTGGAAACCTGGCAGATACATGGACAGAATCGGATAAGCAGGGAGTAGCAGGGGCAACTGGCTTTGAGATGACAGCACCGGATCAGGCTGAGGAGATTTCTTATTCTTATATGAGTGAAAGTGGAGCGGTGCAGATGAGCTACGTTCTGGATGGGGCAAAATGGGATTATAGGATCCAGCCTGCGGACGAATTGACGGATATCTCAGGATTAGAGCTGGAATGGATGGATGAATCAGAAGGAAACGTTGCTGGCATGGATGCGGTATATTATGGATATGCAGATCTGGATGACGATACTGCGGATGATGTACAGCTTGTGAACTGGTATGATGCAGTGACCGGTGTGACCTACTCACTTTCTGCTTCTGGCACAGATCTGGATGGTATGGACATCCAGGCGTATGCGGAGAACTTATATGCACCGCTTCAGGGTGATGCGACAGATGATCCCGCAGGGGACCGTGAGAATGAATTAAACGACTATTTCCTGGGAGAGCATACAAGGAGCGATGATGGCAGCAGTCTGACAATCTCGGATAACGGTGATGGCACATTTGTGATTAATATCAGCATTACGAGGCTTTGCAGCCTGGAGAATGGAACTGGAACTTTTGAAGAGCATAAGATGAACTTTGTGATAGATGACCCGAATGGAGAAAAGCTGTCTGGTGTGATCTACAGAGACAGTGACAATAGCCTGACGGTAAAGATCACGGACAGTACATGGACGTATCTGTCAAATGATGATGTTATTGAAGGATTTGGAAAATAAAAAAGTCCCGGCAGCTGACTGTGAAAGCAGCTGCCGGGACTTTTTAGTGAAAGCTTATTTTGTGAGCAACATCATAATCTGATTGCTGCGCTCTACGAATTTTGCCATCGCATCTGCGGAGAGTGGCTGGTTGGAGAGCATTGCCAGATCATAAAGCTGTTCGCAGAACATTGGAACATGCTCGGAGTCTTTGTTCTCAAAAATGTATTTGACAAGAGCATTGTTGGCATTTAAGGTCAGAGTCTGGTCTGCGGCGAACATATTTAAGTCCATACCGCCCATGCCGTTTACTGCATACATCTTCATCATATCCTGCATACGTCTGCCTTCCTCGGAGAGGGTGATGATGGAAGAGATGTTCTCGTTTTTCAGCTTCTCAACCTTTACGGTCAGCTTCTCGTTGTTCAATGCTTTTTTGAAAATCTCGGTTAAAGTATCGGTCTCAGCTTTTAAGCTCTCCTCACCGGTGGTATCCTTTAAGGAGTCAGTGAGGTCTGCATCGATACGCATGAACTTGTAGTGCTCGTTGCGCTGCTCTAACTGGGAGATAAAGGAGGTATCGATGTTGTGGTCTAAGATCACAGCATCCATGCCCTGCTCCTTGAAGAGCTTGATGTACTGACCCTGCTGTACGCGGTCGGTCACATAGTAGACAACTTTGCGCTCGTCTTTTTCCTCTGCATCGGCAGTCTCGGCTGCGTTATCC
>CAVCFM010000481.1:0-2214 GCA_963601305.1 bacterium
ATCCACATCCTTGAGGCAATGGATATCGCAGGCGGCGCTTGTGACGGAATCTACGATGCAACTAGAGGTTATGTAATGCGAGGCGGACGTGAGATGGAGAACCATTTCGAGTGTCTGTGGGATCTGTTCCGCAGTATCCCATCCCTTGAGAAGCCGGGAGCATCTGTTTTAGACGAGTATTACTGGCTGAACAAAGAGGACCCGAACTACTCCCTCTGCCGTGCGACAGAGAACCGCGGTGCGGATGCACATACCGATGGAAAGTTTGGTTTAAGCCAGAAGGGCTGCATGGAGATCATGAAGCTGTTCTTTACCAAGGACGAGGATCTGTATGATAAGAAGATTGAAGACTTCTTCGATGACGAAGTATTTTCTTCAAACTTCTGGCTGTACTGGAGAACCATGTTTGCATTTGAGAACTGGCACAGCGCACTGGAGATGAAGCTTTACATCCAGAGATTTATCCATCACATCTCTGGACTGCCGGATTTCTCCGCACTGAAATTTACCAAATACAATCAGTATGAGTCCCTGATCATGCCGATGCAGAAATATCTGGAAGAGGCGGGCGTAGAATTCCATTTCGGAACAGAGGTAACCAACGTTATTTTTGATATCAAGGATGGCAAAAAGGTCGCAAAAGTCATCGAGTGCAAGGTAAACGGCAAAGAGCAGGGCATCCAGCTTACCGAGAATGACCTGGTATTTGTCACAAACGGAAGCTGCACCGAGGGCACAATCTACGGCGATCAGAACCATGCACCAAACGGCGACGCAGAGGTTCGTACCAGTGGATGCTGGAGCCTGTGGAAAAACATTGCAAAACAGGACCCGTCCTTCGGACATCCGGAGAAATTCTGCTCTGACATTGCAAGAACAAACTGGGAGTCTGCAACCGTTACGACATCCAACGACAAGATTATTTCTTATATCGAGAAGATCTGTAAGAGAGACCCGAGAAGCGGTAAAGTCGTAACCGGCGGTATCGTCAGCGCGAAGGATTCCAGCTGGCTGTTAAGCTGGACCATCAACAGACAGGGCCAGTTCAAAGAGCAGGATAAAAAAGACGTCTGCGTATGGGTATACAGCCTGTTTACCGATGTACCGGGCGATTATATCAAGAAGCCAATGAAAGAGTGTACCGGTAAGGAAATCACCGCAGAGTGGTTATACCACATGGGAGTTCCGGTAGACGAGATTGACGAGCTGGCAGAAAACGGAGCTGTCTGCGTTCCGACCATGATGCCATATATCACAGCCTTCTTTATGCCGAGAGCAAAAGGAGACAGACCGGATGTCATCCCGGATGGCTGCACAAACTTTGCATTCTTAGGACAGTTTGCAGAGACACCGAGAGACACCATTTTTACCACCGAGTATTCCGTTCGTACCGCGATGGAGGCTGTTTACGGACTGCTTGGCGTAGACCGTGGCGTGCCGGAAGTATGGGGCAGCGTATACGATGTGCGTGAATTGCTCGACAGCAGTGTCAAGCTGATGGATGGCAAGTCCCCACTTGAAATCTCATTGCCGGGACCGCTCAATGCGCTGAAGAAACCATTGATCCGCGCGATCAAGGGAACTGTAATTGAGAAAGTTCTAAGAGACCATGATGTGTTAAAAGATTATATGTTAGAGTAAGGGCAGAAAGGAAATGGCCGGCGGGGATTCCCCGCCGGCTGTTTTTGCGTAAAGAATTAAAAAATTCTTGTAATATCCTGAAATCTATTTACTACGCGATAAATTTCAACATATTCTTTTTGTAATTTATACAAGACCACATAATTTCCGGATATAACATATTTGTAATCAGTTCGAAAACTGACTCTCTTACACAAATCGGCGCCTATCCCCGGGAATTGTTGTATGGTTTCAAACAGGTTATAAATCTCCTGTACGGTCTTTGCTGCCATCTCGGGGTTATCTTCTGCGATATAATCCCTGATATTTTTTAAATCAATCGCAACTAATGGGTTAATGCGCAGTTTCATCATGGTTTATTCCCCCATACTCGTCTTTAATTCATCCAAGGTCATCCAACCGTTTCCGTCTTTAACTGCTTCTTCGGCTTCCTGTAATTTCATTAGCAGTTTTTTTTCAGCTTTTTCTCTTTCGTAGTCCTCTATATCCATTACTACAAAACGTCCCCGGCCATTTTTCGTTAAAAATACCGGTTCGCCTATCTGACAATTTTTTAAAACTTCATTATAGTTT
>CAVCFM010000482.1:0-3288 GCA_963601305.1 bacterium
CCAAGGGGTTACACCCAGCGCCCCGAGCCACCCTTTTTAAGGGTGGCGGCGACTTGCAGGTAAAACATATGGTTGCATCATGGTCATAATGTGAGCTAGAATAAGAAAGATAGCAGGCAATTGCCTGTAGGAACGAACATATGAGGAGAAGTAATGTTATGAACGTATTGAGGAAAATCTTTGGACCGGTGGATATGACGGAGGGAACACCGTGGAAAAAAATCGCAGTGTTTGCAATTCCGATGTTGATCGGAAACATCGCACAGCAGACCTACTCTGCGGTGGACAGCGTTGTGGTTGGAAAATATGTGGGAGACAATGCGCTTGCTGCCGTGGGAAGTGCAGGTCCGATCTTGAATTTAATGATCGTACTGTTTGTCGGGATCAGTATGGGTGTCAGTATTATGGTAGCCCAGTTCTTCGGGGCAAAGAACCGTGAAGAGCTGTCAAGGACCATAGGAAACTGTATCACTGTTACCGGGATTGCCAGCCTGATCATTATGGTATTGTCCGTGTTTATCACAAGACCGCTTCTTGAACTTCTGGGAACACCGGAGTCCATCATTGACTGGAGTGAGGGGTATCTTCTGATTATTTTTCTGGGCGCTGCCAGCGGAGGCTATTATAACATATTAAGCGGTGTGTTAAGGGGATTGGGAGATTCGGTTTCTGCATTGGTATATCTGCTGGTAAGCTGTGTTACAAATATTATCCTGGATGTGGTTTTTGTGAAATATGTCGGAATGGGGGTCAATGGGGTTGCACTTGCAACCGTGATCGCCCAGTTCATTTCCGCGCTTTTATGCTTAAGAAAACTGTTTCGGATGACAGAATATTTTAAATTAAAGGGCGAGCATTTGAAGCTGAGTGGCAGGCATGTAAAACAGATTTTTGAACTCGGAATTCCATCCGGAATTACGCAGGCGATCATCTCGTTGTCCATGATCGTCGTACAGGCCTTAACCAACAGCTTTGGAGAGACTTTTATCGCTGCGAATGTGATGGTACAGCGTGTGGATGGTTTTGCGATGCTTCCGGCATTTTCATTCGGAATGGCAATGACTACTTTTTCGGGGCAGAATGTCGGTGCAAAGCGGATGGACCGTGTCAGCAGCGGTACAAAGCAGGGAACGCTCCTTGCGGTGGGAACTTCGGCAGTCATCACAGTCATTCTTCTTGCAGTGGGGCGTAATCTGATGTCTATCTTTACCAACACCCCGGAGCTTGTGGAGTTGGGAATGCAGCTTCTTAGTATTCTTGCATTTGGTTATCCGATGATGGCGATTACACAGTCACTGTTTGGCATCATGCGTGGAGCCGGGGATACCGTAACTCCTATGTGGCTTGCTGTGCTGCAGAATGTGATCATTCGTGTGCCGTTGGCATATCTGCTGGTCTACATGACCAGGTCAGCAGAATATCCGAAGGGACGGCAGGAATGTATTTTTGTTTCTCTGGTGATAACGTGGTCGTTAAGTGCAGTTATGAATTTCTTTATTTTCCGTCTTGGAAAGTGGAAAAAGAGGATCCAGGAATAATTTCAGACGTAAAAACTTAACATGGATGAGGAGAAGAAGCGGAAGATTTTTATGCAAGAAAAGATACAAGGAGGCGTGGCGGTGCAGGAGGTAAGGCTGATCATTGCGGATATAAAAAAACTGAATCTCTCTCCCGAGGTGATCCTTCCACAGATTGCCCCATGTTATGTCGAGAAATACCATAGATTTAAGGTGGAGCAGGAGACCAGGCAGGAGCTGGCAACCGGATATCTGCTGAGGAAGTATCTGGGAGTCTGTGAGGACGGGCAGTTATGTGTCAATGCGAAGAAAAAGCCGTATCTTAGCAAAGGGAAGCCATTTTTTAATATCTCGCACAGTGAAAACTATGTCGTTCTTGCAATTGCAGACAGTGAGGTTGGCGTTGATATTGAAAAGATCCGTCCATTTCACGAGGCAACTGCCAGGCGGGTTTTTAGGGAGGAACAACTTTTACAGTTACGGCAGCTGGAGGGAGCCGGAAGAGACGAAGCGTTTTCCAAGATGTGGACCGGATGTGAAGCTGTGCTGAAACTTTACGGAGTCGGATTTTCGATAGAATGGGATAAAATAAGAAGTCTGGTGGCACAGACACCGGTGAGCAGTATACAATACAAAGACTTTTTTATTTCCTGTGCGGCAGAGGAGACGATCACCATCGCGATAGAAGAGATCGGTTAGGTTATGGTCAAAACTCAGCAAACGGGAGCAACGGGCATCCACAGCAGGGCGGTATTCTTGTTAATAGGAAAGAATACCGCCCTGCTGCGATTTGCACATATCTTGTTTTATTTTTTGCGTCTGTTCGGATTGATGTACTTCTCTTCACAGTATTTGCAGCGGTATACTTCGTGGACATCGTCCGTGAGAAGGAAGATCTGGTCTAACTCCTGCTCGATGGAAGTGATACAGCGGGGATTTTTGCAGGAGATTACATTCTTCACCTGTTTTGGAAGATGAAGCTCCTTTTTCTCAACGATCTTGTCGTCCTTGATCACATTTACCGTGATGTTGTGGTCGATAAAACCGAGGATGTCTAAGTCGAGGGACTCGATCGGGCACTCGACTTTGACGATATCTTTCTTGCCCATTTTGTTGCTGCGCGCGTTTTTGATGATCGCGACAGCGCAGTCAAGGGTGTCTAATTTCAAATCGTGATAGATCTGCAGGCTCATTCCTGCCTGAATGTGGTCTAATACAAAACCTTCGTGGATTCCACTGATATTTAACATAGCCGTTTCCTTTCTGAGAGTAGTTAGTCAACCTTGATATCTAAGAGCGTGAGGATTAAAGCCATACGGACATAGACACCGTACTGTGCCTGACGGAAGTAGGCAGCTCTCGGGTCATCGTCCACCTCCACGGAAATCTCATTGACTCTCGGCAGCGGATGAAGTACCAACATATCCTTTTTGGCAAGTTCCATCATGGACTTGGTCAGAATATAGTAGTTTTTCAGGCGGACATAATCCTCCTCGTTGAAGAAGCGCTCCTTCTGGACACGGGTCATATATAAGATATCAAGATCCGGCATCGCCTCGTCTAAGCGTTCCACTTCCGTAAAAGGAATGTTGTTGGCGATAAGCACATCCTCTTTGATGTAGCTTGGAATCTTAAGTTCTTCCGGGGAGATCAATACAAAGCGGATGCCCGGGTAACGGATCAGGGCGTTGATCAGGGAATGAACGGTACGGCCAAATTTTAAATCTCCGCAGAGTCCAATCGTAAGATTGCCCAAAGTCCCCTTTAAAGA
>CAVCFM010000482.1:3298-4200 GCA_963601305.1 bacterium
GATTGTCAAGATGGCCTTTGAGACTGTGAATAGTAAGAAGATCAGTAAGTGTCTGTGTCGGATGCTGATGTCCGCCATCACCTGCATTGATGACAGGAATTGTGGATTTTTCGGAGGCAACTAACGGAGCACCTTCCTTCGGGTGACGCATTGCACAAATATCTGCGTAACAGGAAATAACTCGAATTGTATCGGAAACACTTTCTCCTTTGGCTGCTGAACTGGAATCAGCACTGGAAAAACCTAAAACAGAACCACCGAGATTTAACATGGCAGCTTCAAAGCTAAGTCGGGTTCGTGTACTTGGTTCATAAAAACAGGTTGCAAGTTTTTTGCCATCACATGCGTGGGCGTATTTTGCCGGGTGCTTCTCGATATCATTGGCAAGATCTAACAGCTTGTCTAATTCATCGACGGAGAAGTCCAATGGGCTCATTAAATGACGCATAACAATCCTCCATATAAGTAATTTTTTCTATCATATAATAATCAATCTGCAATTTCAAGAGCAAAAAAATTTACATTTTATAGAGGAAAAATCGCGATATTTTCAGACAGTTTTCTGCCTGTCGGGTGAGGATAAGATGCGCTCGAACAACAGACCGGCTGCCATCCAAAAAGGCGCATAATCTAAGCGGATCAGCCCGTTGACATTCGTTTTTTCACCGCTGTAATCCCAGGGGCAGAGTCCATGTTTTCGCAGGAGAGAACCGCTTAAGTACTCAAAAGAAAAGATACCGACGCTGTAGAACGCACCGCGGATCAAAGCCGGGACATGTTTGATCTTTTCATAGATCGGGCGGATGCAAAATGCCATGCCGTAGATGGGAAACATCCAGACGGAGGTCTGCCCGATAAGACGCCAGTCCTTTTTGCGCAGGGACCCCACAGAGGTAAACAGG
>CAVCFM010000483.1:0-4496 GCA_963601305.1 bacterium
TTATTTTCTTATTCCTTTTATATATGATACCGTTTTTTATGGTGCTGTTAAATTCGTTTAAGCAGAAGCGTGACATCATCAAAAACCCGTTTTCCTTTGTGACGGAGCGGGGATTTACGATAGCCAATTATGTCAAAGCATTTGAAAAAATGCAGTTTGTGAAGGCGTTCGGGAATTCATTGTTTATCACAGGGCTTAGCACTTTGTTAGTCATTGTGCTGTCGTCGATGGTTGCATTTTATTTTACCCGGGCAAAAAATAAGTTTTCCACCATCTTTTTTGCACTGATGGCGGCGTCCATGATCATTCCGTTTCAGGCGATCATGATCCCGTTAGTATCCATCTACGGTTCCGGGTTGAATATCTTAAATCACAGACTGACGCTGGTATTCATGCACACCGGATTTGCGATGAGTATGTCGGTGTTCATATACCAGGGATTTATCAAGAGCGGAATCCCGGTTTCACTTGAGGAGGCTGCTTATCTGGATGGATGCACCAAAGTGCAGACGTTTTTCAAGGTGGTATTTCCGCTGTTAAAGCCGACCACTGCAACGTTAGTGATTTTAAATGTGCTGGCGTTCTGGAATGACTATCTGCTTCCTTCCCTGGTACTCGGGAAAAAAGAATTGTATACACTGCCGTTGTCGACCTATTCCTTCTATGGAACATACTCTTCGGATTATGGTGTCATCATGGCGGCGCTTGCGCTGACGGTAGCTCCGATCCTGGTGTTGTATCTGTTCTTACAGAGACAGATCATCGACGGTGTCGTTGCCGGTGCAGTGAAATCATAAAAGCTGGGAAGAGGAGAGAAGAAAGACATGAAAAAGCTGGAAAACAAATGCATGCTGATCACTTATTCCGATTCCATGGGAAAGAATTTAAAGGAATTGGATGAGATACTTGATACATATTTCAAAAAGGCGGTGGGGGGCGTACACATTTTACCGTTCTTCCCGTCATCCGGAGACCGGGGATTTGCACCGATGGATTACCATAAAGTGGAACCGGCGTTTGGCGACTGGGAGGATGTGGAACGACTTGCGGAAAATTATTATCTGATGTTTGACTATATGATCAACCACATTTCCGCGCAGAGCCCGTATTATCAGGATTTTTTGGAGAAAAAAGACGCGTCGGAGTACCGGGATCTGTTTATCCGTTACAAGGATTTCTGGGAGAACGGGGAACCGGACGAGGCGCAGGTGGATGCCATCTATAAGAGAAAGCCGCGGGCACCGTATGTGGAGGCACATTTTGCAGACGGAACAACGGAAAAAGTGTGGTGCACGTTTGATGAGGAGCAGATTGATATCAACTGTAAATCGGAGACGGCGAAGAAGTTCCTGCGGGATAATCTGACGTTTCTTTGCAGACATGGGGCGGCGATGATCCGTCTGGATGCCTTTGCCTATGCGACAAAAAAAGCGGGAACGAGCTGCTTTTTCATTGAGCCGGATGTCTGGGAACTCTTAGAGGAGTGTGAGGAGATCGTAAAGCCATACGGGGTGACGCTCCTGCCGGAGATCCACGAGCATTACACGATGCAGGAAAAAATTGCAAAAGAAGATTATTATGTGTATGATTTTGCATTGCCGATGCTGCTGATCAATGCGATTTACTACGGCAACACCGAATATCTGAAACACTGGCTTACCATCTGCCCGAGAAAGCAGTTTACGACGTTAGATACCCATGACGGGATCGGTGTGGTGGATGTCAAGGATCTGTTGCCGGATGAGGAGATCGCGCGCACCAAGGAGGATATCTTCCGGTACGGTGCGAATGTGAAAAAAATCTATAACACAGCGGCATACAACAATCTGGATATTTATCAGGTCAATTGCTCCTACTACTCGGCGCTTGGGGATGACGACGATGCGTATCTTTTGGCGCGGGCAGTGCAGTTTTTTGCACCGGGAATTCCGCAGGTCTATTATGTGGGGCTTTTAGCAGGCAAAAATGATTTAAAACTTTTGGAAGAGACGAAGGTTGGCAGAAATATCAACCGCCATTATTATACGAAGGAAGAGGTCACCGGTGAGGTAATGAGACCGGTCGTGAAGGAACTTTTAAAACTGATGGAGTTCCGCAATACACATCCGGCATTTGACGGCGAGTTTGTGCTGCCAGAGTGTGGCACAAAGGAACTTATCATAGAGCGGAGAAACGGAGAGGCATGGGCGAAACTGCATGCGGATTTTGAGACAAAAACTTTCCGGATTACATGCTCGTAAGCAAAAATGGTACGCGGGCAGGAGGAACATGTGATGGAGAAAACAATTCAGGTAAAAAATGATACACTTTTTCTGCCGGTCTGCGCAGGCAAGACAAGGGAATGTCTTGAAATTTTCTGTGAGGGAAACAAGATTGCAGAATTTCAGATCCCGGTTGACACTGCAGAGAAGACAGCGTATCAGATTGATTTTTATGCCCGTTTTCCGGTGGAGAAATTCACCGGTAAAACCTTAATCCTAAGGGGAAATATGCCGGAGCTCTTTTTTTCGGCGGTGAAAAATGAGGCGCTGTGCGGTGACGGCAGTGTCAATGCCTGGAAAGTTACAGGACTCCGGCGTCCCCGTATCCATTTTACGGCGGAGACGGGGTGGATCAATGACCCGAATGGATTGGTATATAAAGATGGATGGTACCATCTGTATTTTCAGTATAATCCCTTTGATACAGAGTGGGAGAATATGTGCTGGGGACATGCGGTGAGCAGGGATCTGCTGCACTGGAGCCAGCGTGAGACCGCGATGTATCCGGATGAACACGGAACGGTGTTTTCCGGGAGCGGTATTGTAAATGAACATAACATGTTAGGGCTGCCAAAGGATGCGCTGATATTTTTTTACACGGCAGCCGGGGCATGTAACAAATGGTGTGAAAGCGACGATGCCACACAGCGGATGGCATACAGCTTAGATGGCGGCGATACGCTTGTAAAAACGGACTGGGAGCTCGGCACGATCTGTAAGGAAAACCGGGACCCGAAGGTGTTCTGGCATGAGGAGAGTCAGGCATATATCATGGTGCTGTGGCTCGAAGAACATGATTTTGGAATTCTGCGTTCTGTCAATTTGCGGGACTGGGAGCTTACGGACCGCATCACATTGGAGCAGGCGTGGGAGTGTCCGGATTTGGTCGCATTGCAGGATGAAAAAGGCGGGACATGCTGGATGTTCTGGAGTGCGGACGGTTATTATTTCTGGGGCGATTTCGACGGCTATCAGTTTAAAACGGACGGTGTCCGCCACGAGGCATATCTCGGAAAACTGCCCTATGCAGCGCAGACGTATGCGGGGGTAGAAGGACGCGTCATATCGGTTCCATGGCTTCGCATGCCCAATCGTGGACTGCCATACACCGGAGCGATGGGATTGCCGCGGGAACTTTCCGCGGTCACATTGGATGGAAAACGGGTTCTGGCAAAAAGTCCGGTGCTGGAGTGGAGGAAGCAGCGCAGGGAAGTTCCAGTTTCCGGGGAACCAAAAGCCTGCCCGGGAGAAGTTCTGGAGCTTGTGACAGTGCTGCGGGAAGATGCGGCTGGGGCTGAGTGGAGCTTCGGAAAAGATGTGGTACGCTATGAGGCGGGGACAGGGACGCTCTTTTTCAATGAGACGTCTTACGAAATCGGCGCGCAGATCCGTGATTTTTCGTTCCTGCTTGACGATGTGATTCTTGAAGTGACTGCAAAGTATGATACAATAGTGGGAGTATTTGAATTGCAGGAACCGCAGGTTACGGTTCAGACGGAATCGGAAATATTTGAAACAATACATTTATATAGGATGTGAAATACATGGCAACTTTAAAGGATGTGGCAAAAGAAACAGGGCTTACGGTGACAACCGTATCCCGGGTGCTGAACAATCGCGGGTATATCAGCGATGAGACTCGCACGAAAGTGTACGATGCGATGAAAAAATTAAATTATCATCCGAATGAGGTGGCGCGGTCGCTGTCCAAGCAGTCCACGAACACCATCGGTGTGATCGTGCCGCACATCAGACACCCGTATTTTGCGGAGCTGATCAGCAATCTGGAAAATCAGGCGTACCGCCATCAGCACAAAATATTGCTTTTTAATTCGCAGGAGAAAAACGAAAAGGAATATGAGTATCTGGAGATGTGTTCCAGCAACCGCGTGGCGGGTATCATTCTGTGCAGCGGAACGGTTGGTGTCAACGAATTCCAGGGATTAAATGTCCCACTTGTCACGATTGAGCGTTTTCTGGAGAACGGGACAGGTGCGGTAGAGTGTGACAACATGCAGGGCGGCAGACTGGCGGCAGAGCATCTGATCGAGCGGGGATGCAAGCATATTATCCATATCAGCGGTGTGCACGAGACTGCGATGCCGGCGGATGACCGCGCGGCAGGCTTTTGTGAGGTCTGCGAGCGGCAGGGCGTCAAGTATCAGGTGGTCGGGACCAATGCCTACGAGTACAACCATCTGGAATATCATGAGGCATTGGAACAGTTGCTGCGGG
>CAVCFM010000484.1:0-2589 GCA_963601305.1 bacterium
GATTACGGCGGTTTACAGCTATCTCACCCGCAGGTACGTTTTCCCCCTGTCCTGCGCCTGTTTGCAGCGGAGAAATGCAAGAGGCCCTCTTTCCGCTGTCCACAGCGAAAGAGAGCCTCTTTGGTTTTTCCATATATTCAATTTCCGGCAGCGACGCCACCATTTCCACGATCTGTTCGGGAAGAATCAATATCGCATATTCATTCTGCAGATTCGTGACGGTAATACGGTCATAATCCTGTGGGAAATTCTCGTTAAGCAATCGGTTCAACTGCTCCGTTGTCCCCACAAACTTGACGATGACCTCCCAGGTACGCTCCGTCACATCGTACCCTACCTCTAACTGCAGGGACTTTTCACGTTCCCTGGGCGTTGCCTCAAGGGCAAGATTTAAAAGGTTTTCGATTTTTTCATTCTGCATCGGCATTTCCCTGAATGCATTTTTTTCATTCTATGCCATGTTACAGTAATTTTTCCTTTGCCTTATTCAGTTCCACCTCTCTGATATAACCAACCAGCTCGTCAGAAACTGCTACCACACGGTCTGTCGTTGTGTTGCACTCCTCTGCAATACCGCGGAGTTCTTCCATGCTATCCACTGTGATGTGAGCACTCTCGGCATTCTGCTCTGCATACTCGGTCAGTGATACCACGCTCTGTTCAATGACATTCTTGTCACGTCCCAAATCCTCCACCTCAGTGTCAATCTTGCCAATGGCTGCTCCGACCTGACCAATCTCAGTATTCAGGGAAGCAAAAATGCCCTCGGTCTCCTGAATTTTCTCGTTCTGCTTTGCAAATGCTTCGGAAACTTTCTCGGTAATCTCCACACTGATATTGGAATTGTCGATCAGGTCTTTGACAATCTTATTGATCTGTTCGGTAGACTCTCTGGACTGGTCTGCCAATGTACGGATCTCCTCTGCAACAACCGCAAATCCCTTGCCGTGCTCGCCTGCTCTTGCAGCCTCAATGCTGGCATTAAGTGCCAACAGATTGGTCTGGCTTGAAATACCGGCAATAATGTCGGTAGCGGTCTGGATCTGCTGTGCAGACTGGTTCGTCAGGTTGGTCTGCTTTCTGACATCCTCGATGGCGTCACCGCTCTCCTGGCTGATGGTAACCAGTTCCTGCATGATCTGCTCTGCGGATTCGTTGCAGGACTTCATGGTGTCCGCACTCTTCATCAGCGCTTCCACATTCTCGGTAATACGGTCGATTGACACTCCGATGGCTTCCATCTTATCCTTCATGTCCACCATCTTATCCGCCTGCGAGGTTGTATTATCTGCAATGGAACCAACCGCAGTTCCGGTATTCTCAAGCGCGTCTACCATATTGTCAAAAATATTTTTAAAATCTGCTGACACTTCGCCCAATTCAGAAGACGCCTTGCGGATTCCTGCGATCACCTGCGCAAAAGAATTGATGGATGTCTGAATCGTCCGCATCATCTTACCCATATCATCGTCACGCTGTGCAAGCTGCTCTGCCTTTGCTGCAACTTTGTCCTGCGTGCCCCCATCTGCCGGTGCTCCGTTTACCACAACACGGATCTGGTCTAACAGAGACTTGACGACTCCAAATATTCCGCCGAATATCAAGACGGTCACAATGGTAATCAGCAACATTGCCACCAATGTACTGATCACACCGTTTTTTAACAGCTCCAGCACAACAATCTGCCATGCTGCAACCACAACTAACAATAAAATCAATGGCTTTAACACCTTCATCCACATAGGATTCTGCTTTGTTTCCTGCATAACTCTTCCTCCGTAGTTCCTTTTTGGGATTATTTACTATATTATAGCACTAATCCTTTTGATATGGAAATACTTTTTAGACATGCAATTATCATTATTTTTTCGCATATACTGTTGCAACGATCCAAATGCGCCAACTATCCGGCGCAGAAACGAGGTTTTATGTGCGGTATTTCCGGTTTCTGTAATTTCAGACAAAATTATATAGCCAATCGCCCATTTTGGGAAAAAACGCTTCAACAGATGCATCAGAGCATCGCCCACCGCGGCAGGGATGCCTCCGGCATCTACCTTGCCAGACATGTGGGTCTCTCCCACGCAAGACTCTCCATCCGCGACATCAGCGGCGGCAACCAGCCAATCCTTCGCACCGTTGGCTCCTCCTTTCACGCCCACGCCTGCGGCATCGTCTACAACGGAGAGATTTACAATACTGATGAGCTGATCCCTGATTTAAAACAGCGGGGATTTCATTTTACCACCACCTCGGACACGGAAGTGATCCTTTACGCTTACATAGCCTATGGTCCCGGCTTCGTCACAAAGCTAAACGGCATTTTTGCCTTTGCCATCTGGGACGGACGAAACGAGCAGCTGCTGCTCTACCGCGACCGTGCAGGCATCAAGCCGCATTTTTATTCCATAAAAAATGCTACACTGGTATTCGGCTCCGAACCGAAAGCCTTATTCTGCCACCCGGATATCACCCCAGCCCTCACAACCGACGGACTGCGTGAACTTCTTGCCATCGGTCCTGCCCGCACCCCGGGCTGCGGTGTCTTTGACGGCATACATGAAGTGCGCCCGGGGCACTATCTCATCT
>CAVCFM010000485.1:0-5645 GCA_963601305.1 bacterium
ACTATGTGCCCCTTGCGGCGTTTCGGGAGCGGATGCGCGCGCAGGGAGAGGAATACCAGATATTTTACGAGCGCATAGCGGAGGATTTGCTGGAGCATCCGGCGTGTTCGGTGGATGCTGTGATAGAGCGGCATATCACGGAAGAACTGGGGAGACTTTCACCGGAAGAACTGCGGGGAGCCATGGCAGGATGCGCATTTTTGGATATGTATGCCCGTTCCTATTTGCGGGGAGAGATTGTCCGGGGGCTGGCAGAGCACGGCATAAAAGTGCACTTGTTTGGTGCGGACTGGGACAAGCTGTCTTGTGCGAAGCCGGAAAATCTTATCTGTAATGGGAAAATGATAAGCTCAGCCGCCTGCGCGAGGGTGACAGGGGATGCGCGGATGGCGTTGAATGTGCTGCCGTGGTTTCGGGACGGCGCACATGACCGCATTTTTACGGCTATGCTGCAAAAGACGCTGGTGGTTACGGATTCCAACGGCTATCTGGAGGAAACATTTGAAGCCGGGCGGGAAATGCTCTGTTACCAGCCGAAGGAAACAGGGCAGCTGGCAGAACTGATACAGGAGTATCTGGCAGATCCGAAAGCTGCGGAGGAGATCGCGGAGCGCGGATATGAAAAGGCGGTGGCACATCATACCTGGGAAAACCGCGCAAAGATCCTGTTGCAATCGATCGACCGGTAGGAGCTTAGAGGGACTTTATTACAATCTATAAGTAATGCTAATAAAATTAAGAAAATAAATTCATGACACTAATAAGCCCGCTTTTATTGTAAAATAAAATCTGCCGTGTTATTGTAATATCATGTGTGATGGATTCTGTTATCACGCACAAATGAATTGCAACGAAAACGACGGATCATAAGGAGGATGGATCATGGAAATGATGTCATTAAAAAAGGAACTTGCGGAAAATGCATATCCGGGAAGAGGAATTATCATCGGCAAATCAGCAGATGGAAAATACGCTGTGACGGCTTATTTTATCATGGGCAGAAGCGAAAACAGCCGTAACCGTGTGTTTGTAGCTGATGGCGAAGGTATCCGCACCGAGGCATTTGACCCATCCAAGCTGACGGACCCGAGTTTGATCATATATGCACCGGTTCGCGTGCTGGGCAACAAGACGATCGTGACAAACGGCGATCAGACCGATACGATCTACGAACTGATGGACAAACAGCAGACATTTGAGCAGGCATTGCGTACCAGAGAGTTTGAGCCGGACGCACCGAATTATACCCCGAGAATTTCCGGAATTATGCACATTGACAACGGCAGATTCAATTACGCCATGTCCATCTTAAAGAGCAACAACGGCAATCCGGATGCCTGCAACCGATACACCTTTGCCTACGAAAAACCGGTAGCGGGAGAGGGACATTTTATCCATACATACATGGGCGATGGCAATCCACTGCCAAGCTTTGAGGGAGAGCCGACCTGGGTTGGAATCGATGACGATATCGACAGCTTTACCAATCTGGTGTGGGAGAATTTAAATGAGGATAATAAGGTGTCTTTGTTTGTCCGCTACATTGACATTGCAACCGGAACCTATGAGACACGCATCGTAAATAAAAATCAGTAATCCAAAAACTGCACGGACTGATAGAAAAACAGAAACGAGAGGAAATCAGAATGAAAGAATTAGAGTTAAAATATGGCTGTAACCCTAATCAGAAGCCTTCCCGCATCTACATGGAGAACGGCGATCTTCCTATTAAAGTGCTCTGCGGTAAACCGGGCTATATCAATTTTTTGGATGCGTTTAACGGCTGGCAGTTAGTCAGTGAGTTAAAGAAAGCAACCGGTCTTCCGGCAGCAACATCATTTAAACATGTGTCCCCGGCAGGCGCCGCAGTTGGACTTCCGTTAAGTGAGGTGGAGCGCAAGATTTACTGGGTGGATGATATGGATGTGGAGTTTACCCCGCTTGCCAATGCCTATATCCGTGCGAGAGGCGCAGACCGTATGTCATCGTTTGGAGATTTTATCTCACTGTCGGATGTCTGTGACAAAGAGACCGCTATGGTGATCAAGAGAGAAGTGTCCGACGGCGTGATCGCACCGGGCTACACCGATGAGGCGCTTGCCATTTTAAAAGCAAAAAAGAACGGCAATTACAACGTCATCGAGATTGATCCGGATTACGTGCCGGCTCCGATTGAGCACAAGGAAGTGTTTGGCATTACCTTTGAGCAGGGAAGAAATGAACTGGTTATCGACGAGCATTTCTTTGACAATATCGTGACAGAGAATAAGGATTTGCCGGAGGATGCAAAAAGAGATCTGGCAATCGCGATGATCACATTAAAATATACCCAGTCAAATTCCGTATGCTACGTGAAGGGCGGACAGGCGATTGGTATCGGTGCCGGGCAGCAGTCGAGAATCCACTGCACCAGACTGGCAGGCTCCAAGGCAGACAACTGGTGGCTGCGTCAGTCCCCACAGGTGCTTTCCCTTCCGTTTAAGGCAGATATCAAGCGCGCAGACCGCGACAATGCCATTGATCTATACATGGGTGAGGATTATATGGATGTCCTTGCAGACGGTGCGTGGGAGAATATTTTTACCGAGAAGCCGGCGGTATTTACCCAGGAAGAAAAACGTGCGTGGTTAGACAAAAATACAGGTGTGGCGCTTGGCTCAGATGCATTTTTCCCGTTTGGGGATAACATTGAGCGCGCACACAGAAGTGGTGTGAGCTACGTGGCACAGCCGGGCGGTTCCATCCGCGATGACCATGTGATCGCAACCTGCAACAAGTATCACATGACCATGGCGTTTACCGGAATCCGCCTGTTCCATCATTAATCAGAAATCCGAAGGATTTCACGAGAGTATTCGCTCCGTGGAATCCTTTTTTTATCGGAAGCAGGAACCTCGCAGGGGAAGGAATTGTCCGCCTGCAATTTTAACACTTTGACCTGCTCATACAGATCTGCGGCGAAAATGTCCTTATCTAACAGCGACAGGGCATCCGGGGAGAGGATTGCGGAAGCATCCGCCAATTTTGAGATCAAAGGCACCTGTGCAGCATTTTTTAACTCACGAAACAGCCGGGTGGAGGCCGTCCGGAATCCTAAGATGCGCAGATACGGGATATAATCGCAGGATGCGTAGCGCGCATAATCGTCGTCCGTGATCGATAAAATGATGTGCAGCAAAATCCGGCTCATGCGGGTGTAGGTAATGTCCCGCCGCTTGTTTTGCGCTGCAAAAGAGGTATAAGAGGAAAAAGCAAGCCGGTTTTTGTAAATCCGGTTGGCAATGTCAGCGCTGCAATCGCCAAAGGCAGTGAGCTCCTTTGGACGAAGGGAGAGCAGCCGGTAGCCGAGAATCGGGGAAAAATCGTCGGAGTCCAACAGCGGAGCCATCGCCTGATATTCCTGCAAGATCGTATATGCCGCGGCGGGCATGGAAACGGAGATGGAAGTATCTCCGCCAAAAAGAGCTTCCCGGATGCCGGTGGCAGATGCGGTGGGTGCGAGAATGGTATCGTGGTAGCCGCTGCCCTCGCGCCTGATGAGGTATGGAGTCATGGAAGAATGACGCCTGCGCAGCGATTTTAAATATTCGATGGCGAGAATGTTGTTCGGGGAGCTTAACACCTCATGTAAGTCGTTGGGGGTGCTGTGCAAGTTCCCTGGTTCACTATACAAGTCCCCCGGTTCGCCGGTGTGGTGCGTCTCGTGCATGGCGACAAAATCAGCGAGCGCGCTGGCTCTTGCCTTCGGAAATGCGACACCGGTTTTTAAATAAGAAGCAAGCAGTGTGCGGTAAGCCTCCGGCTCATCGGCAAGGATGTCTGCGATGGCGGTAAGCAGAGGAAGATTGTCGGTCTCTGCACCGAAGCAGATGCCGTCCACAAGCCCCATCTTTTCGAAGAGTGTGACGCCTGCCATGGCAAAATGTTCTGCGGAGGCAGTTGCCCAGAGTGCCGGCAGCTCGAGAACCAGGTCGGCACCGCAGGAGAGCGCCATCTGCGCGCGCGCGTATTTGTCTAAGATGGCGGGGGCACCACGCTGGACGAAATCGCCGCTCATTGCGACAATGACAAAGTCTGCGTCTGTGCGCTTTCGGATAGTGGCAATCTGATAGGCGTGGCCGTTGTGAAACGGATTATATTCTGCGATGATACCAATGATTTTCATAGATGTTCCCTCACATGACTGACTGCAAAATAGTTTTGCTTATCGTATCATTTTCATAGAAAAGATGCAACGGCAGGAAAAGATTGTTAAAAAATTAGCAGGCTGTTCCTGATTTAATACATAAAAAAAGGAAAAAACAGGCTTGTGCCAGAGCGCGGACAGGCGTATACTTAAAATAGTGCCGACTAACAGGCAAAAGGAGGAAAACATGAACGTATTAGTAATTAACTGTGGCAGTTCTTCTCTGAAATATCAGCTGATTGATTCAGAGAGCGAATCTGTATTAGCAAAAGGTCTCTGCGAGAGAATTGGAATCGACGGAAGACTTGTATACCAGAAAACAGGACTTGATAAAGAGATTACAGAGGCAGCAATGCCGACACATAAGCAGGCAATCCAGATGGTACTCGATGCACTGGTAAATGAAAAAACAGGTGCGATCAAGAGCCTTGCAGAGATTGATGCAGTGGGACATCGTGTCGTACACGGCGGCGAGAAGTTCGCAGCTTCCACATTGCTGACACCGGAAGTATTAAAGACAGTAGAAGAGTGCAACGACCTTGCACCGCTTCACAATCCGGCAAACTTAATCGGAATTGACGCATGCAAAGAGTTAATGCCAAACGTACCGATGGTTGGTGTGTTCGATACCGCTTTCCATCAGACAATGCCGAAGAAAGCTTACCTTTACGGTCTGCCACATGAGTACTATGAGAAATACAAAGTGAGAAGATACGGTTTCCACGGAACAAGCCACAGCTTTGTTTCCAAGCGTACCGCTGAGTATCTTGGCATGGATCTGAAGAATTCCAAGATCATCGTTGCTCACTTAGGAAACGGAGCATCTATCAGCGCTGTATTAAACGGCGAGTGTGTAGATACTTCCATGGGTCTTACTCCACTTGAGGGACTTGTTATGGGTACCCGTTCCGGAGACATTGACCCGGCTATCATGGAGTTCATCGCGAAAAAAGAGAACCTCGACATTGAGGGTATCATGAACGTATTAAATAAAAAATCCGGCTTACAGGGTATGACCGGCGGTTCCTCTGACTTCCGTGATTTACAGGCTGCCATCAAAGAGGGCAATGAGCTTGCAAAAGATGCCGTAGAAGTATTCTGCTACCGCGTGGCAAAATACATTGGTTCTTATGTGGCAGCCATGAACGGTGTGGATGCCATCGCATTTACCGCAGGTATCGGTGAGAACGTAGGACTTGTCCGCGGAAAAGTATGCGAGTACTTAGGATATCTTGGAATTTCCATCAAGGAAGATGTCAACAACAACACCTTCGGCGATGAGGCAGTGATCTCCACAGATGACTCCAAGGTAAAAGTATGCATTATCCCGACCAACGAGGAGCTTGCAATCGCAAGAGAGACAGTTGCACTCGTAAAATAAAAATAAGCCATTGACAAAACAGGAACACCTATGTATAATTGTCTAGGTGTGAAAAGGAGATGCTATGCTGTTAGATAT
>CAVCFM010000485.1:5674-7513 GCA_963601305.1 bacterium
AAGTAATGTCAGTTGAGAATAAGGAAATTGTCAAATGTGTTCCTTACGAACAGGACTCTTTTGAATCGCGGCTAGGTAGTTTCCCAATCACGAAGATGACACCGATTGAGTTACGAATTGCAAACCGGGAGAACAAGCGGTTGCTTATCTCGGGTGAAGTCTCTATGACTGTGCTGATTCCGTGCAACCGATGTCTCGAGGATGTGGTAACAGACATCCATTTTAACATTGACAAGGAGCTGACGTTAGATGGCGCCGAGATCAATGACGGAGAGATAGAAGATACCGACTACTTAATTGGATTTAATCTGGATATAGATAAGCTTATCTATGGAGAGATTTTGGTGAACTGGCCGATGAAAGTTCTGTGCAAGGAAGATTGCAAAGGAATTTGCAAGGTGTGCGGAATGAACCTGAACAAGGGGAACTGCGATTGCCAGAGAACAGAACTGGATCCAAGAATGGCGGCAATCCAAGATGTCTTTAGCAAATTTAAGGAGGTGTAAAGAATGTCAATTTGTCCAAAAAATAAATCTTCCAAAGGAAGACGTGATAAAAGAAGAGCAAACTGGAAAATGACTGCTCCTGCATTAGTAAAATGCAGCAAATGTGGAGAGTTAATGATGCCTCATAGAGTATGTAAAAACTGTGGCTCTTACAACAAAAAAGAAATTATTGCACAGGATTAATGAAAAATAAAAGAAGCAAAGAAAATGTGTTGCATTTTCTTTGCTTCTTTTATTTTTCATTACAGAATCATAGAATGTTCACCTGACTGTCATATTTGTTCACCTAGATGTCACATTTGGCTTGACAGGGGAAAAAAGGAAGTGTAATATAAAAAACAAATAAACATAATGTAGGAGGATGAATTATGAAAACGAAAACGCAGTCATTGAAACGAATCGTTACAATGATGCTGGCATTTCTTCTCGTAATAGGAAGCGTTTTGACATCTACTGTAGATGTAGAGGCTGCGACGAAGAAACCCACAAAAATCACTTTGAATACGACAAAGGCTACATTGACAGTGGGGCAGAGTACAACGATAAAAGTAAAATCTGTCAAGCCAAGCAGCGCATCTAAGAAAGTAACATTCAAATCCAGTAACAAAAAAGTGGCAACTGTAAACAGCAAGGGTAAGGTTACTGCTAAGAAAGCAGGAACCGTTACAATTACTGTAACATCTACTGCTAACAAGAAGGTAAAAGCAACCTGCAAGATTACAGTAAAACCTAAGGCAAAGAGTATTGTGGTTTCGAGCGCAGTTAATAACACAGTGTCTGTAAGAAAAGGCAAGACCTTAACGTTAAAGCCGAGCCTGGCACCAAGCGGCGCAGTGAGCAAAGGATATACATACAAATCCAGCAATACGAAAGTGGTAACAGTAGACAAAAAAGGTAAGCTTAAAGCAAAGAAAACTGGAAAAGCTACAATTACAATTAAGGCTAAAGGAACAAAACTGAGCAAGAAAATCACAGTGATCGTTCCAAAAACTGTTGTAAAGAGTGTTAAGCTTAATAAATCGAGTGCAGATCTTACAGTAGGAAAGACACTTACACTGAAAGCGACCGTCAATCCGTCCAAGGCTACTACAAAGCTTGTCAGCTGGTCATCCAGCAAAGAGAGTGTGGCAACAGTTGATGCCAATGGTAAGATTACTGCAAAGAAAGCCGGAACAGCAACAATTACTGTTAAGACACTTGATGGCGGTAAGACTGCAAAATGTAAAGTGACAGTTACGGTACCAGTAACATCTGTAAAATTAAGTGCAACATCTGCAAATGTTAAAGTTGGTGACAGCTATACGTTAAAAGCAACAATTGCGCCATCTAATGC
>CAVCFM010000486.1:0-5817 GCA_963601305.1 bacterium
AGGCGATGCGGGGGATACTTGAGATGACAGGGCAGAATAAAGTGGTCTGCAATGAGGCGGGATGCCTTACGCCCAAAAAGAGTGTGGTATTTTTGGCGGAGCTGACGAATCAGGAAAATTCTTCCTGCGGCAGGCTCTGTGATACCTGTGCGGCACGGGCAAATTGTGACCACGCAAAAAAATAATTGGTTTTGTATTTTAAAAATGAAAAAATGCTGTTATAATAAGTAGTACTTTAGTTGGCTTTACATAGAGGGGACAAGAATGAGCGCAAATGAACTTACAACAAAACAGGAAATCCTAGAAGACGTTGTAAAAGAAGAGATTGATTATATAACGTATGTGGATGTCGCGACAGAGGAATTTCATATTATTACGATAAAAGAGGACGGAAGGACAGATCTGCCGCAGACTGGTAATTATACCGAAGTGAACAAAGAGAGCATCCCGAAGTATGTGCACCCGGGGGATGTGGAATACTGTGAACAGCAGTTTGCACTGCAAAACCTGATCGAGACATTGGAGAAAAAAGACCGCGTGGTCATGTTTTACCGTGTGCTCTGCGGGGAGGAATACCGCAGAAAATCCATGAATGTCTACTATCACAACGGGGATAAGAGCAGACTGATCTTAGTGCGTCGCGATGTGAATGACAGCTTTGAGACGGAGCAGAGACAGCGCGAGCGGTTATATTATGCACTGATGGATGCGCGCCATGCCAATCAGGAGAAGAACGAATTCCTTGAGCGGATGAGCCATGAGATCCGCACACCGATGAATTCCATTATCGGTCTTTCCTACCTGACGAGGGAGCATGTCGATCATCCGAAGCAGGTACTTGAGAACTTAGACAAGATCAATATGTCGGCACATTTTCTGCTGTCATTTATCAATGATATTTTAAACCTGTCCCAGATTGAGAGTGGCAACATTGCGCTGATCCAGGAGGATACTTATTTTGATGACTTCTTAGAGGGGCTGCGCCGGGGAACTGCAGAGAAGGCGGAGAAGAAAAAGATTACGTTCTCGATGCAAAAGCGCGGAAATCTGGACCAGGAATATTGCTTCGATGCCGAAAAACTGGGCAAGGCACTGCACAATATTTTGGACAATGCAGTGAAGTTTACGCTGCCGGATGGAAAGGTCGATTTTATCGTCGAGGTGATCTCAGAGGGCGAGAAGGATGCAACGATCCGTTTTGAGATCCGCGATAACGGCGTCGGAATTGATGAGAATTTCCTTCCTTATGTGTTCACTCCGTTCGAGCAGGAAGGAAGCGGCAACACCACATTAAAGGGTGGAACGGGACTTGGACTTGCCATAGCCAGAAACATCATTGATTTTATGGACGGCAAGATTGATGTTTACAGCGAGAAGGGCAAGGGCTCGACGTTTGTTGTGACGGTTGCATTAGAGCGTGTGGAGGACATGGAAGAGAG
The DNA here is from genome assembly GCA_963601305.1 of bacterium. Classification (GTDB taxonomy): domain Bacteria; phylum Bacillota; class Clostridia; order Lachnospirales; family Lachnospiraceae; genus Roseburia. Next base: position 1,440 of record CAVCFM010000486.1, read on the forward strand.
CCTCCGCAAGCAGAACAAATCCGAGACTCTGGATTATGATTTCTCCGGCAAGCGCGTGTTACTTGTGGAGGACAATGAGATAAATATCGAGATCACCAAAAACATCTTAACCCACAAGAATTTTGAGGTGGAGGTAGCAGTCAACGGCGAGGAGGGCGTTTCCATGTTCTTAGAGCATGAGCCGGGCTACTATGATGTCATACTGATGGATGTCCGGATGCCGGTTATGGACGGACTTACCGCGACGAAGAAAATTAGAGAGTCGAGTCATATGGACAGCAGCAGGATACCGATCGTGGCGATGACGGCGAATGCATTCGAGGAGGATGTGCGCAAGTCCTTCGAGGCGGGAATGGATGCACATCTGAGCAAGCCGGTGGATATCAAACAGATATATTCGGTACTTGACAGTATGATCTGCGGATAGAGGAACTCCGGAAGATTTCAATTTTGAAATTTTCCGGAATTTTTTTGTCGAAAATTGTAAAAGAAAGAAGAGAATACCATAGAGACCGCAGAAAAAAGGGAAAAGCTATGTTGAAAACGGGGAAGATAAGCTATACTTGGACAGGAGATGTATTACTTATGAGGAGGAGTGGAAAATGAACAGAAGGCTGACTATGCTAGTGGTGGACGATCTGGAGATAAATCGGGCATCGTTTCGTGCAATTTTTGAAGACCAGTATGAGGTCATTGAGGCTTGTGACGGGAAAAGGGCGCTGGAGATTTTGCGCGCGGGAAACGTGGGTGTAGATGTGGTGGTGCTTGATCTGTATATGCCGGTCTTAAATGGATATGATGTCATCGGACAGATGAAAGCGGACGTGGCATTGCGGGATATTCCGATCATCGTCAAGACCGCAGTCGATGAGGATTCAGAGGCGAAGCTTTTAGAGATGGGAGTCGATGACTTTATTTTTTCGCCCTGCGATCCGGTTATCATAAAATATCGGGTCAACAATATGGTACAGAAGTATGTCAGGTGGCTGGATGACTGGCATGCAAGAAAGGAGGCGCAGGCACAGCTTGATATGGTGCGCGGTGCCCTGGCGGTAAAGGAGGTAAAAAGTCTGCGTGCGACAATGCAGGAGATCGTAGCCCTTTGCAGAGAGGGTGCGAAAGAGGGAACAGACGAATTGCAGAAACGCTACTGTGCAATCGATACACAGGCGACCGATGCGTTGACGATGATCAATAATTTTATCGAGACATCCGGTTACTACGGGGAGGTGCCGGTCAATGCACATTCCTTTCAGATGCAGGGGATCGTGGCGGATATTACCCGGGAATATACCGTGGCGTGCAGGGGAAAGGGGATTCATTTTTCAATCGAGACAAGCGAGCTGCCCTATGAAAATCTGCGTGGGGACTCGCGGAGAATCAAACAGATCTGGTCGAATATGCTGGAAAAGGCATATTATCACACCGAAAAAGGCGGACAGATCAGAACCCGCTGCAAAGAGCAGGCAATTGATGAACAGCATGTAAATATCGAGATTACCGTGGAGAGCGATGGAGTGTTAGGCGAAAAATATACGCTTACCAGAGGTCTTGTGGAGGTGATGCACGGGACGATCCACATCAGTTATGATGAGAATAGCGGCAGCAGGATTGTCGTGAGAGTGCCGGTTGAGATCGTAAAAAATCCACAGCATAAGAACAAGGATTTCGGAAACCGCCGTGTGCTGATATTTGACGACAATTCGGTGACCAGCGGTTATCATGCGGCAATCGTTTCAAGACTCGGGATCATATGTGAGGTTGCCTCAAGTCTGGCGGAGGCACTCTGTTTTATGGGAGAGGCGTATGATGAGGGAAACTGTTATGATGTCTGCCTGCTCAACTGGTACATGGCAGATGCGAGGGAATGTATCGCGGCACTGAGGAACAGTTGTATGCGCGGGGGAATGGCAATCGCGTGCTCCACCAATGAGAAGGAGCGGTTAGAGCCTAAAATGCGGGAGTGCGGCGTGGACTATGTGGTGGAACGTCCGGTGTATCAGTCTACGATGTACCACTTTTTCTCAGAGCTGTTTCGCGCATAAAATCATGAAAATGGTTCAGACTATCCATTGTTGTAAAATGTATGGCAGATGCCAGAAATGGAGGAAAACATGAACCAGTTATCAGAAAAAGAATTATCGGCTTTGAATGATCTGCTTTCCGAGGAAGAACTGCTGATCAAAAAGTTCCAGATGCTTGCAAAACATACGGAGGATCAGGAGATCAGCGCCAAATTTACCGAGATTGCGAATAAGCATCAGGGACATTTTAACTCACTGTATGCACAGCTGTAGAAAATCCGGCGGATTTGGATTGTAAGAGGAGAAGGGAGATTTATCATGACAGAGCAGATATATACAGACAAAGAAATTTTAGCGGATGCGCTGACCGCAGAGAAAACAGCTACCAATAACTACAATACATTTGCCAATGAGTGTGTGCACGACAGCGTGAGAGATGCGATCCTTCACTGCTTAGAGCAGGAGCACACCATTCAGGAGGATGTGTTCAATATGATGCACGAGCGCGGATATTATCCGACACCGGATGCCGAGGTGAGCAAGGTGGAGAGTGCAAAACAGAAGTTTTCCCAGTGCGTGAAAAAAATGAATATGTAACAGGTAAGAGGGAACCGCTGCGAGTCATGCGGTTCCTTTTTTGTGTAATAGGAAACGTTGTCCCTATTATTTGGTTACATAAAACTAACCGTGCGTGGGATTGGTTATACCAGATACCAATTGAAGAAAAAGTATAATAATGCACAAAAACAGCAGTTAAAATATGGCATAATGCAAGGTTGCGTTCCATGAAAAAGTATGTTAAAATTTAAACAATCATGAGGTATGACCAATACGAAAGGAAATTGAGTTATGAGTGAGTTCAAAGTTATTGAAATCAAAAAGAACGTGCTCGAGGACAACGACCGTGAGGCAGATGTGCTTCGTGGTGAGTTGAAGGAGAGCAGGACATTTCTTTTAAATCTGATGTCTTCCCCGGGTTCCGGCAAGACGACCACACTGGTTCGGACCATCGAATCCCTGAAGGATGAGATGCGCATCGGCGTTATGGAGGCCGACATCGACTCTGACGTGGATGCTGACACCATCGCAAAGACAGGCGTAAAGGCAATCCAGATCCATACCGGCGGTATGTGCCATCTGGATGCAGATATGACAAGACAGGGAATCGAGAGTCTCGAGACAGAGGATGTGGACCTGGCTATCTTAGAGAACGTCGGCAATCTGGTGTGCCCGGCAGAATTTGATACCGGGGCAGTCAAGAATGCGATGATCTTAAGCGTTCCGGAGGGAGATGACAAGCCGTTAAAATATCCGCTGATGTTTTCCATCTGCGATGTGCTGCTGATCAATAAGATCGACGTGCTCCCTTATTTTGACTTTGATATCGAGGCATGCAAGGAGCGTGTAAAAAAATTAAACCCGAATATTCAGATCATCCCGATCTCTTCCCGCACAGGCGAGGGAATGGACGAGTGGTACCAGTGGCTCCGCACACAGGTAGCTGAGTGGAATTCATAATATTTTTACGATATTTAGGAGGATAAAATGGCAGAAGTAAGAGAACCGATTATCAAGTTAGGACAGATGATCACCGACCGTGTTGGCGTGAAAGTAACCGAGAACGATCCGGAGTACTGGGGACTGGCAGAAGTACTGACCGATGAGATGGCAGAGCTTTGTCTTTTCATGAAAGTCCGCAAACCGATGACCTTAGATCAGCTGGTAAAAAAGAGCGGCTGGGAGAGAGAACGCGTGGAGCGTCTCGCAGAGGAGATGTCTGTCATCGGTATGTTAGAGTATAACTGGGAGAATCCACAGCATGAGAAGCAGTATGTACTGCCGATGTTCGTACCGGGCTGTGCAGAGTTCTTCATGATGAATGTAAAATTAAGCGATGAACATCCGAAGGTTGCAGACTTCTTCGAGCAGATGGCACGTCTTCCGCTTGAGAAGGTAACACCGATGGTACCGTTAGGCGGTTCCGGTATCGGTATGCATGTCATCCCGGTAGAGAAAGCAATCCCGGCACAGCAGCAATCTGCAAGCGTGGAGCACATCTCACACTGGTTACAGAAATACAAAGACAAATACGCAGTGGGCGAATGTTCCTGCCGTCGTCAGCAGAGGATCCGCGGCGAGGGTACCGGCGATGTGGAGGGCGAGCTCTGTATCGGTGTCGGCGATATGGCTGACTATCTGGTAGGCACCGGAAAAGGCCGTTATATCGAGTACGATGAGGTTATGGAAATCTTAGAGCGTTCCGAGCGCAACGGATATGTACACCAGATCACCAACATCGACGGTGAGGATAAGATTTTTGCAATCTGTAACTGTGCGGCAGGTGTATGTAATGC
>CAVCFM010000487.1:0-3028 GCA_963601305.1 bacterium
TTCTCGGTCTGCATGATCAGCGTCTCTTCCCCGAAAAGCTGCTGCACGATCAAAAGCTCGTCGCCGTCGGTCAGCTTCGTAGCTGCCGTGGTACGCTTTGCCACATCGAACTCCTCGCCGTTTACGACCTTAAGCATCGCCGTCTTGGTACCAAATACCAGTTTTCCGTCGCGGATCGCACCAAGGCTTGTAATTGCCACAAAATTCTCCTCGCTGCTGTTGTAATTGCTCAGGTTATCAATCGGAGTTCCCTTATCCCTGAACTTTCCGAACGGCAGATCAAGCACCTTTAACAGATGCATCTGTCCACGGTTGGTAAAGATGCAGATCTTGTCGGTATTCTTCACGGTCAGCACATAGCGGTTCTCCGCATCCGCCGCCTCCCTATTGCGCTCGTAAGTGGCAATATCCACCGTCTTTGCATAGCCAAAACGGTCCATCAAAAAGACCACATCGGTCTCCTCAATCTTCTTCTCTGCCACAACAACCTCTTCTAAGTTCTCGATCGCAGTCTTTCTCGGCTTGCCGTATTCCTTCTTATAGCCCTCAAGCTCGCAGATGATGACTTTTGCCATGGACGCGCGGTTCTCTAAGATATCCTGATACTCTGCGATTGCAGCAACAGTCTTCTCGTGGTCTTTTAACAACGCCTCGATCTCCAGACCGATCAGCTTATACAGACGCATCTCAAGGATGGCATCTGCCTGACGCTCTGTAAAACGCAGCTTCGCCGCATCTTTTTTCGAAGCCTCTGACTTAAACTTGATCCCCTCGGTAATTCCCTCGGTCAGACATGCCTTGGCAGTCTTAACGTTATTACTTCCGCGCAGGATCTCGATGATCAGATCGATGACGTCGCATGCCGCAATGAGTCCTTCCTGGATTTCCTTTTTGTCTAATTCCTTTGCCAGCAGTGTCTTGTATTTTCTGGTGGCAAGCTCATACTGGAAATTTACATGATGCCTGATGATCGGCACAATTCCCATGGTCTCCGGTCTTCCGTCCGCCACGGCAAGCATGTTGACACCAAAGGTATCCTCCAGCTTTGTCTTCTTGTACAAAAGGTTCTTCAGATTCTCGGCATCTGCACCTTTGCGCAGCTCGATGACAATGCGGATTCCCTCCTTGGAGGACTGGTTGGTAATATCCACGATATCGTTGGTCTTTTTCGTCTCGACCAGACTGTAGACATCGTTTAAGAATTTACCGATATTCGCACCGATCATCGTGTACGGGATCTCGGTGATCACCAGCTTATCCTTGCCGCCTTTTCCATGTTCGATCTCGACTTTTCCGCGGATTTTGATCTTGCCGGTACCGGTGGAATAAATGGCAAGCAGATCGTCCTTGTTCGCCACGATACCGCCGGTCGGGAAGTCCGGTCCCGGGATGTAGTGCATCATCTGCTCGGTGTTGATATCCGGGTTCTTCATGTAGGCGATCACGCCGTCGATGACTTCCGCGAAGTTGTGGGTCGGGATATTGGTCGTCATTCCGACCGCGATTCCCTCCGCGCCGTTGATCAGAAGGTTCGGCACTTTTACCGGCAATACCGCCGGTTCCTTTTCCGTCTCATCGAAGTTCGGCACAAAATCGACCACGTCCTTGTCTAAGTCTGCCAGGTATGCCTCCTGCGTCAGTTTCTGCAGCCTGGCTTCCGTGTAACGCATCGCCGCAGCGCCATCGCCCTCGATGGAGCCGAAGTTGCCGTGTCCGTCCACCAGTGGTGTTCCCATTTTAAAATCCTGTGCTAACACAACTAACGCACCGTAGATGGAACTGTCACCGTGTGGATGGTATTTACCCATGGTATCGCCGACGATACGCGCACTTTTACGGTAAGGCTTATCGTAACGGATACCAAGCTCATACATATCATAAAGCGTTCTGCGCTGTACCGGCTTTAATCCGTCCCGCACGTCCGGCAGTGCTCTCGCGATAATGACGCTCATGGCGTAATCAATATAAGATTTCTGCATCAATTCCGAATACTCGGTGCGGATAATCTGTTCGTCCTGTCTCATATTACTCCTCATTTCTTATTACACATCTAACGCAGCATCCGTTGCATGCTCATAAATGAATGTTTTTCTCGGCGGCACATCGTTGCCCATCAAAAGTTCCGTGATGTCAGATGCCATACGACCATCCTCGATCTCAATCTGCCTTAACATACGGGTCTTCGGGTCCAATGTCGTCTCCCACAACTGCTGCGCATCCATCTCTCCAAGACCTTTGTAACGCTGCAATGTAAAGCTTCCCTTATGTGTCTTGCGGTAGCGTTCTAACGCCTCATCGTCGTAGAGATACTCCTCCTCGCCACGGCTTGGGATTGCTTTGTAGAGCGGCGGCATCGCCACATACACATGTCCCTCGTAGATCAGTTCCGGCATAAACCGGTAAAACAGGGTCAGAAGCAGTGTGGAGATATGGGCGCCATCCACATCGGCATCCGCCATAATGATGATCTTGTCATAGCGCAGTTTGGTAATGTCAAAATCATTGCCATAGCCCTCCGAAAAGCCACAGCCAAACGCGTTGATCATGGTCTTGATCTCAGCATTTGCCAGCACTTTATCGATACTCGCCTTCTCCACGTTTAAGATTTTTCCGCGGATAGGAAGGATTGCCTGGAAATTGCGGTCTCTCGCCGTCTTTGCAGAACCGCCCGCAGAATCTCCCTCCACGATAAAAATCTCACAGATGGACGCATCCCTGCTCTCACAGTTCGCCAGCTTGCCGTTGGAGTCGAAGGAAAACTTCTGTTTCGTCAGAAGATTGGTCTTCGCCTTCTCCTCCGTCTTACGGATCTTGGCTGCTTTTTCCGCGCAGGAGATAACCGTTTTTAAAGTCTCTAAGTTCTTATCAAAATAAAGCTGTATCTCATCGCTTGTCACCTTTGCAGTGGCTCTCGATGCATCCTGATTGTCCAACTTTGTCTTGGTCTGTCCCTCGAATCTCGGGTCCGGGTGCTTGATGGACACCACTGCCGTCATTCCGTTTCGGACATCCGCACCGGTAAAGTTGG
>CAVCFM010000488.1:0-2748 GCA_963601305.1 bacterium
TCCCAGACCAGCGTCTTTCCAGGCAGCTGCAACTGCGTTGAGTTCCTCTAAGTTGGTCGGCATATCCATGCCAACTGCGTCTAACCAATCCTGACGGATCAAGGTTACATAGTTGTAATAGATGGCATCGCGCTCTGCGAAGAAGAAGATGTTCTCATCATCAATCTTGCCATATTTCTCGATGGTGTCTGCCATATTTGCATAGTAGGTTGGTGCATAGTAAGCAATCTCATCTAAATCTAATGTCTGCATTGCGCCCTCGCCGTAATAGTTTACAGCCTGTGGCATATCGTAATGGAAAATGATATCCGGTGCATTGCCTGCTGCGATCAGCTGCATGTAATCCTGTACCTCGGTGCTTCGTCCGATTGCTACATATTCTACATTTACATTGTATTTGTCGCCGAATTCTGACTGGATCCACTGGGTATAGTAGTTGTCTGTTACGTTCCATCCCTCAAATGCACGGTCGTAAACCGGGATCTGAATGGTAACGGTCTCCGGGAATCCTGCGGAGTAATCGGTGTAAGAACCGCCTGAGCTCTCAGAAGCTGCTGCCTCTGTTGTCGCTGTGGTGTTCTTATCTGCTGCACTGTTGTCCGCAGCATCGTTTGTTGTCGTCTCACTTCCGCCACATCCTGCTAACATACCGGCTGTCATAGCTGCGGTAAGAAGCACTGATACACTTTTTTTCATCGTACTTTTTCTCATAAAAACCTCCTAAAATTTTTATAAAATTTTATATTACTCTGGTTCTGACAACCCGGACGCCCCAAACTGTCCGGACTGTCCGCCAAAACCATTCAAGATTAATAGAAACAGATTATTCTTTTACTGCTCCGATCATCGTTCCCTGTACGAAATACTTCTGTACGAACGGGTATACACAGATGATTGGCAGTGTTGCAAAAATAACACAGGCTGCTTTTAACACCTCTGGGTTTGTCATAACTCCGACGTTACCACCCTCTGCCTGGAACGACTCTGATGCGGAGACAACCAGGTAATACAGCTTCAACTGTAACGGTCTTAAATCGGTGCGCTGCTTGATATAGTAGAGCGCATCCTGATATGCATTCCATCGTCCGACTGCATAGAACAGTGCGATGGTTGCAAGGATCGGCTTGGACAGCGGCACTACGATTTTGGATAAGATCGTGATATGTCCTGCGCCGTCGATCAACGCTGACTCAACCAGGCTGTCCGGAATGCTTGCACTGAAGTTGTTCTTCATGATCAAAAGGTTATACGGTGCAAAGCAGAGCGGTAAGATCAGACACCACCAGGTATCTAACATATGTAACTGGCTCATCAGCAAATAGTCAGGAATGGTTCCTGCTGTAAAATACATGGTCAGCATGATCAAAAATGTCATCAGCTTTCTGCCCTTTAACTCTTTGCGGCTAAGCGCATATGCTGCACAGATGGTCAGCAGCATTCCGATCACGGTAAAGGTAACTGTCACCACGATCGTTACCCACATGGAACGCAAAATGGACGAATCTGCAAAAATCTTCTGATACGCATTCAGGCTGAATCCTTTTGGCAATAACACAACTTTATTTGCGATAACGTAGGACTCCTCACTGATGGATTTTGAAAATACATGTATAAACGGGAACAGACACATCAATGCAACTATCAGTAAAATTACGCTAAAGAGGATGTCAAATGCCCGGTCTTTTTTACTTCTCTTCATGATGTCTCCCCCTCCTAAATCAATCCGTCTTCGCCGAGACGTTTTGCTATGTAATCAGATAACAATACCAAAAGTAATCCGATGATCGACTGGAATAATCCCAACGCGGTTGCCTCGCTGAGCTTACCTCCCTCAATACCCCAGCGGTATACAAGTACCGGAATTGTGGTCGTGTACTCAGTTGCCTTTGCATTCATCAATGCATAGATTCGCTCGAAGGAACCCTGCATTACTTTACCAAGATTCATGATCAACAGTGTAACGATGGTGCTGCGGATACATGGCAATGTGACATGTAAGCACTGCTTCCATCTGCCGGCGCCATCCACTCGTGCCGCCTCATAGAGCTCCGGATTGACTCCGGTGATCGCTGCCAGGTAGATGATGGTTCCCCATCCCATCGACTGCCATACTCCGATGAAAATGTAAGAAATCAGCCACCAGGTATCATCCTGTAAAAACGGGATCGGGCTTGCCCCCATATTGGTGATCAGGCTGTTTACCACGCCGTTGCTTAAAGAGAACAGCTGATATCCCAGCGCTCCGATGATAACCCAGGAAAGGAAGTGTGGCAGATACAGCAATGTCTGTGTCACTTTCTTAAACCATTTGCAACGGATCTCATTCAAAAGCAATGCCAGAATGATTGGCATTGGGAAACTGAAAATCAGATCCAGAATGTTCAAAAGCAATGTGTTCTTTACTGCTTTTCCAAAATCTCTGTGATGGAATATCTTCTGGAAGATCTCGAAGCCTACCCACTCGCTTCCCGAATATCCTTTTGCTACTTTGTAATCCTTGAACGCAATGGAGAGTCCTGCATATGCTCCATACTTGAACACAAATGTGAACAGTAATGGTAATACCATCAGCAGATACAACTGCCAGTGCTTCTTCAGATATAACCTCATGCTTTCCTTCGGTCTTGCGCCTTTTTTTGTCTTTGCTGCCCCTGCAGCTTTCGCTTCTCTCATACCCTCACTCCTTTAGCACTCCTAACTTTCATGCTCTTATTATACAGTTTTACCAATCCATGTTCTATCTTCATC
>CAVCFM010000489.1:0-5553 GCA_963601305.1 bacterium
GTTCCCAGCACTTCCCAGGACATCACATCGTGCTGCGCCACGCCGCGCTCCGTACTTTTTACCACGCGGTATGCGCCCCGGTGTTCCAATAACATGCCGACAATGGCTGACTCCGGAAGAATATTGTGGATTTTCGGCAGCATCCGCTGATAGGACTCTCCTTCCACCAGTTCCCGCCAAAAGCCCGGTCCATCGTTGCTGTAAATTCCAACAATGCGCTTTTGGATACCAGGTTTGCATTTCACAGACGCATAGACAGCCAGATTGCCTCCCTTGGAGTGACCGCCCACCCGGATGTCTGTCCCGGTAAAATCCCCGCAGACGCCGTTTAAGTATGCAACCGCCTTAAGCTGCCCCGGCGTCTCCGCTAAAAATCCCATATTAAAGTTCTCTCTCCACCCCACAATGGTGTTGTCGGTCCCGCTATAGGAGACATAAACGCTGCCGTCCTCCAGCTCCACGCACATCGCCGAAAACTGGGACTGTTCCTCGTCACTGATATCATTGATATAATGTGACAGCCGGACTCCTGCAAATCTTCTTGTCTGCGCCATTTTTTTCAGCACAAACGGCGCCGATTTTGTCATGGATACTTTTTGTAAAATCTCCTCCTCGTCATGGCTGCTCCAAAATGCCTCGGATGCCTCCTCTAACGTAATATAGCCGCCTGCCTCGGGTGCCGGCACGATCCCCTCAAAATCCACATAGACAAGCTGTGCCAGCAGCAGATTGTCCACCTCGCAAAATCCGTCCACTGCCAGTGCGAGGTCGCCGCGCCAGTCTAAGTAGTCCATAATATTTGCCATATCTTACCTCCTTCTATGCCCTCTTATATCAATCCATAGTGTATGAGTCCATTCCGGATTCCATCCTCGCGGATATGTGTTGTCACATATTCTGCTGCCTCTTTCGCCACTGCGGCTCCATTCCCCATTGCGATGCCATGTCCCACAAAGGAGAGCATCTCGATATCGTTCGCACTGTCCCCAAACGCGTAGGTATCAGCTTTTTCAATTCCAAGATGCCTGCACACCTGCTCGATCCCGGTGGCTTTTGTGTGTCCCGCCGGCATGATCTCTATCAGTTGATGATTGTGAGCAACGATCTGGAACTCTTTGCCAAAATCTGCCATCACTTTATCAAGGCTTGCCCCGTTTAGTATGGCGCTTATTTTATTGATCTCAAAATGCTCGGTTCCGGTGACTACCCGCAGATCGTCCCCCAGCTCTTTGCGCAGATATATCACATACGGGTCTTCCATGAACTCGCCCTCTTCCACATAGATATAACGCGGTCCCTCGAACACCACCGCTAGGCGGTTCTCCTCAATGACCCGCATCACATGCGCAACCTGCTCATCTGTGAGCAGATACTCGTATAACAGCTCGTCCCCACATTCTATGTGTGTGCCGCATGCAGCTATGATCCCATCAAATCCAAGCTCTAATAACTTTTCGCTCCGTATGTTCGCCCGGCTTCTTCCACTGCACAAAAATGCATAATTGCCCGCCGCACGAAGCGCCCGGATTGCCGATCTTGTACTGTCCGGTATCTGCATGTGTTCATCCCACAATGTTCCATCAATATCAAAAAATACTGCTTTACTCATGTTTCCTCCGTCTCTGTGAATACGATAAAAATGAGCGCACCCTGCCCATGCAAAAAGGCACCGCCCAAACTGACCTTCATTATATCAGTTCGGGCGGTGCCTGGCAACTTGCAATCGCCTGTATTACTCTCTGTGCATAGAGAAGCTATCCATATCGTAATTGTTAAGATTCTCGTGGATTCCACGCTCATCCGCCTGCGCGATTAAGCTGTCGCGGCTCTTCTTGGATGAGAACTGATCGTTGAATGCACTCGGTCCGCCGACACATCCGCCCTCGCAGACCATACCCTCGATGAAATCTTCCGGCAGTCTTCCGGCTTTTAATAATAAGAGCGCTTTCTTACACTCTGCTGCGCCGTTTGCCTTGCATACCTTTGCATCAATCTCCTCGTTGGACTCTTTTAAGCTCTGCAATACTGCTGCGGTAACTCCGCCGGAATTTGCAAATCTCTTACCAAAGGTAGATGCAATCTGGTCATCGTTAGCGCATGGCTGTAATACCACGTTCTTTGCCTTCATGATCGCACGAATCTCGCTGTAGGTCAGCACGTAATCCGCATTGCCCGGAATCTTCTGATCCACTACCTCAGACTTCTTTGCAAGACACGGTCCGATAAATACGGTAACTGCCTCCGGGTCTCTCGCCTTGATCAGACGGGAAATTGCACACATCGGGGAGATTGTCGTAGAAACTGCCTCCGCCAGATCCGGATAGTGCAGACGAACCATATTCACAAATGCAGGACAGCAGGAAGTTACTTTCTTCTTACCTTCCTTATATGCCTCTGCCCACTCTTCTGCCTCGTATGCAGCGGTCATATCTCCACCTAATCCTACATCATAGAAGTCGGTAAAGCCTAACTCTTTCATTGCTTTCTTCCAGCTTGCCATGGTGATGTCCGGTCCGAACTGTCCCTCGGTTGCCGGTGCTGCCATCGCATAGACATGTTTGCCCTGCTTTAATGCATTGACAACATCCACGATGAATGTCTTAGAGCCGATCGCACCGAACGGACAGCTGTGGATACATCTTCCGCAGCGGATACATTTTGCTCTGTCGATGACACAGATACCGTACTCATCGTATGTAATCGCATTGACCGGGCAGCTGTTTTTACACGGTCTCTTCAGATGTGCAATGGCATTGTATGGACAGGCCTGCGCACATTTACCACACTCTTTACACTTGGACGCATCGATGTGGGAACGGTATTTGCCCGGCTCGATCGCACCGAACTTACAGGCATTGATACATGCCTTACCGATACAGTTCTGACAGTTCTCTGTTACCGTGTAACTGGAAATCGGACAGTCCTCACAGGCAGAACTGATCACCTGGATGATATTGCCATCGTCAACAGGACCCGGTGCCTTGCCTTCTGCAAGACGGACTCTCTGACGGATAATCTCTCTCTCTCTATAAATACAGCAGCGAAACTGCGGTGTCGGACCCGGAATGAGTTCCAGGGCGATGTGATCTCTCTTGGAATCAAGCTCCTCTGCAAAAGCTAACTTAGCAACTTCGTAGAGCACATCATGTTTGATTCGTATTACATTTTCATCAGCATACATCGTATCTTTTACCTCGCTTACCACTTAATCGTAATTCGTTAATTTTTTAACCATCTTAGTCATTATACCTTATTTGTATAGAATTGCAAGTGGTACAAATGTACTTCTTCAGATACATGCAAGGCTTCGTCCGAAAAATTCCTCCACCAGTTCTTTTTCCCCCGACTTTTTTACTATTCCGTCCTCAATATATAATGCACGGTCCATGAGCGCCGCCGCACACCGGAAATCGTGCGTGACTGTGATCATTGTATTGTTCTGCTCCCGGTGCACATCATTTAGCACCGCGACCATCTGCTTTAATCCCTCGTAGTCCTGCCCCACGGTAGGCTCGTCTAACAGCAGCACCTTGGGCTGCTGCGCTAAAATTGCCGCAATCGTGACACGGCGTTTCTGACCCTCGGAAAGAGAATGGGGATGACGTTCAAGCAGTCCGGTCAATCCAAATCGTTCCGCCATCTCCATGGCATACTCCGGGTCTTTTGCCCCAAACAGCAATTCTTCCCGCACGGACGGCATAAAAAGCTGGTAGTTTGGATTCTGGTATACCACGCCGACCATCCGGTACCAGTCCCCATTTGCCCGCCTGCCGACATTTTTGTCTAAAAACTGGTTGATCGTGCCGCTATCCGGCTTTATCAGGCGCGCCATAAGCTGCATCAACGTGGACTTTCCACAGCCGTTCTCCCCGAGTAACAACACCCGCTCACCGGCTTTTATGTCCGTCGAGAGCTCCTGTAAAATCTGCCGTTTTCCATATTTTTTGCTGACTTTCTCCAACGCAAAAGCAACCTTCTGGTCTCCGGTAAAGTCCTGGCTTTTTTCATCCTTGATCACGCTCACCTGACTCATCAGGTACGCTTTTTTGTCCGCCACTTTTTCAACGGTCGCATCCTTCACCTGCCACACCACATCCACGTAGGGAAGTACCACATCCAGCCGGTGTTCCACCAGCAAAATGGCTTTTCCCTGCTCTGCCAGCTGCCGCATCAGCTTTAAGAGGTCAATCGCTCCCTGCTGGTCTAAGTTCGCCAGCGGCTCATCAAATATCAAAATATTGGTGTCCATGGCAAGCGCCGCTGCCGTCACAAGGCGCTGTTTCTGCCCGCCGGACAGCGTGCGCGTCGCTGCCTCCTTTGATAAATGTAACGCGTCACAGCACGCATCCACCCGCCGTGCGATTTTCTCCGGCGCCACGCCAAAATTTTCGCATCCAAAGGCAACCTCGTCCTCCACCACCTGATGGATGATCTGCGCCTCCGCATTCTGTAACACACTACCCACCTTCGTGGAAATCTGACTCATGGTGGCGCCCTTCATATCCACGCCGTCTATGCGGCCCTCGCCGTCCAGTTCGCCCGCCGTCATGCGCGGAATCACACCGTTTATCAGCGCCAGAAGCGTGGACTTGCCGCTGCCGGATGTGCCGGATAAAAGCGTCACCTCGCCGTACTCCACGTGAAAGCATACATTTTTTAAAACCGGTTTTTCCATTCCCTCATAAGAAAACGAATTACAGTTTACTGTGATTGCACTCATCCTGCCAGCACCTCCATTCCCGCATACGAAACTGCCACCACAAACAAAATCCCATACAATAACACAAATACCGCGTCACGCATCTGAAATCTGACCGGGTGATACACCGTGTAGTGTTCCTCCTCCGCCACAAATCCGCGCGTCTCCACCGAGAGTGCCAGCGTGTCGGAAATATTGACTAACCGCACGATCAGCGGAATAAAAAATGCCCGGTAAAACACCGCCGGATTGAAAGCCGATATCACGCCTCTTGTCTTCATCGCATTGCGCACCTGCCGGATCTCCGCAGACAACACCGGCACAAAGCTCATCGTAATCAGCATGCCGAGTGTCAAAAGTCTCGGGCAATGCAGTGCGGTCAGGTTGCGCACCAATGAGACCGGTGGAAGCGACAGCCCCGGAATTGCCGCAATGACAACCCCTGCCAGCCGGATTGCCATCTGCCCTGTAAAGGTCAGATTTCCTCCACTGCACACATAAAAAATTACCGAAAACAGTACGAGATATCCTGCCAGAAACGGCAGCAGACGCAGACAATTTTTTCCATATCCAAAGACTGCAAAAAGCAGATAGACAGCCACCAGAAATACAGCTCCCCAGACACTGCGTGCCATTAGCAGCGCGCCGATAAACGTTGTGAGCATCACTGCGATGCTCACAACCGGATACAGGGGATTTTTTACCCAGAAACGCTCCATCATTTTTTCAAAACCCCCGCTCTTTTTAGTTCTCTGCCGATCCGGATGCCAAGGAATGACCCCAGCGCGCTGACCGCAATCGCTGCAGCCACAAACAAGACCGCGAGTGCCTGAAATCCGGAGCCGAAAAACAGA
>CAVCFM010000490.1:0-3326 GCA_963601305.1 bacterium
AATACCCATGATTTTTTTCCGTTCGCTCATCTGACACCTCCCTTTCTACACATGAATATCCAGTATATACTCAGATAATCGCAGTGCTGCAAAGTAACCTGCCAACGCCCCTGTCATGATCACAACTCCTAAGAGATTTCCATACAGTACCGCAAGGAAATCGCCGGAAGTCAGATTCAGATACGCCAGGATAAACAGTGGCATACCATTCATAATGCGCCCCTCCAGCTTCTTTCCTGCCAGCACAGTTGCAATCTCCTGCTCCACCTCAATTTTATCCGTCAATTTCAGAACCGTTGTGCGGATAATTCTCGCAAAATCTCCGCCCCCGCGCTTTGCGAAAGCAAAAATCTCTGCAAAACTCTCGATATCCTCACAGCCACTTCGCTTTGCGAACTCGCCAAGCACTTTCTCCAACGGCTCATTCATTGCCACCGCCGTATTCATCCCGGCAAGCTCTCTGCCTATGTAAGAATCCTTTCCCCACAGCTGCTCCATCTCTTTCTGCGACTCCTGCCATGCATGCTCCATGGAATACCCGGCAAGAAGTGCCGATGAAACCGCCTGCATTGCATCTGCAAACTGTGTCAAAAGCTGCATGGTCCGTTCCTCTAAATGCTCTCTTTTCCATCGTCTCCGGTAAAATACATACACCGCCGGGAAGCACAGCATCCCGTATATAGAGCGATAAAAAAGCCATGCTATCACACCGGCGAGTCCCAGGCTTACTCCAAGACACAGGCACCACTCACGCCTGTCCAACTGATACTTGCTGTAATCCATTTACGACTCGCCACCTTCCGGCAGCGTGTACCCTGCGCGTCTACACTTTTCGACTGCCTGCAAATTTCCGACCCGGATCAGATGTCCTTCTACGCGCTCTCCCTTTCCCGGCGTCTCCTCAAATCGAAACAATTCCCGCCAGGCGATCGCATCCCCCTCCATCCCAGTAATCTCTGCAATGGAAAGCACCTTTCTTGACTTGTCCCGCAGGCGCCCAAGATGTATCAGGATATCGATACCGGATGCAATCTGACTCCGTATCGCCGCAAGTGGCAGCTCCATCCCCATCAGGACCATTGTCTCAAGGCGGCTTAGCATATCGCCGCAGGAATTGGCATGCCCGGTGGATAAGCTGCCGTCATGTCCGGTGTTCATCGCCTGAAGTACATCGAGTGCTTCCGCTCCGCGACACTCTCCGACGATAATGCGCTCCGGGCGCATGCGCAGTGCAGTCCGGATTAAATCGCGGATTGTGATCGGTGTCACCCCCTCCGTATTCGCATTTCTCGTCTCAAGACGCACCAGATTCGGTTTGTCTAAAAGCTGAAGTTCCGCGGAGTCCTCAATCGTGATAATGCGCTCGTCTCTTGGAATATACTGGGATAAAGCATTTAAGAAAGTTGTCTTCCCGGAACCGGTACCCCCGGACACAAAAATGTTGTAGCCGGATTTTACCAGCACTTCCAGATAATCTGCCACCTCCCTGGTCAATGCCCCCAGCCCGATCAATTCCTCCATGCCAAGCGGCGTCTTCGGGAACTTTCGGATGGAAATTGCCGCCCCGTCGAGCGCTACCGGCTCCAGCACAATGTTAACCCTCGAACCATCGGACAGCCGCGCATCCACAATCGGTGATGCCTCATTTACCATGCGATTACAAAATCCGGCAATCTGTTGTATCACATCTCCCAATTTTTCCTCGGAGGAAAAATGTTTTTCCGACTCGTAGAGTCTCCCCTGCTTCTCGTAAAATATATGGTCACTTCCGTTTACCATAATCTCTGTGATCGTCTCATCCTCCAACAGTTCCTGAAGCACATCCAGCTTGCGCATCGAGTTAAATAACTGCTGCTCGAGCTGCTCTCTCTCCTGCAGGCTGAGGAAATATGTTCTTGCATAGCGCTTTTCCAGTTCCTCCCACTTATTCACCCTTGCCTCCTTCCAGATATGCCCGCACAAAATCCCCGAACTCACTCCATTCCAGTTGTTTTTGCACGTCCTCTCCCCCGCGGATGTGTCTTGCCGAAAACGGGAGCATCACCATATGAAAACGCTCTAAAAACGGCTCCGCTGTCTCCGCCTTTATATATTCCATAAAATGATTCGTCTGGCATGCATAGAAAAATCCCTGCTTTGTGAGACAGTACACATGACTGCATTGCCCTAACAGCTCTGCAAGATTCCCGATACCCACACCAAAATCAACCACCACCACCTCAAAATCTGTCTTTTCATTCAGAAAATCCAACAGACTCCGGTACTCTTCCGGCGTGAAACCGTGCACATTTTCCGGATTCCGGAATGGCGGCACATAAGAAATCCGTCCCATCTCATAGATGCATTTTAAGAAAATCTCCGGCACCAGCCTCCGATTGCGGATACGCAAAACAATATCCTCCAGATCATATCCTGCCTGCTGATGAAACAGTTCCAGGAACCCGGCGTATTCCATCAGATTGATGTAAAGTACCTTGTACTTCTCCGCCAGATATCCGGCAAGCACAACCGAAAACGGGATCTGCATCTCATGCCGTATCGGCGAGCACACACCGATTACCTCTATGCGTGTCCCGGTGCTCACCTCAGCGGCTCTGTGGACACCTCCTGCCACCTTTAATGTATGAACGATTGCCTCCATAGACTGATAACGGAATACTTTCTCGCACACGGGACTCTCCCCTGCGCAATAGTTGTCCGTCTCCGCAACCCGCTTGGGCATGCTGTCACTAAGGCACAGGCAGCGGGGACTGTATTTTGCCGCCTCTTCCTCCATGTCATAAAACCCGGTTCCGAGCAAAATCACATCAAACGACCGCTCCCCGGCACAATGCAAAAATGCTTCCCGCTCTGAAAACGCATGGATCCGTATCGTCTCTGCCTCATGCTCCATCATATAAGCAACAAACCGCTCCCGATAAACGTTGTCACTATCACACACTGCTACATTGATCTTATGCAATGCTCCACCTCCAAATCGTAATCAAATATCCAATTAAAATTGATGCTGAAAAATGTAAGAATGTCTTTTTCCGTGCAAAGAAGCCAAAAATTCCTTTTTCCTGTACCATTTTTACAATGCCGATCACACATGCCGCAAGAAACGCACTTACGATCACATACTCAAGCTGTCTGATTGTCACAAAAGCTCCTACAACGGAAAATAATTTGATGTCGCCTGCACCGAGTGCACGCAGTTGAAAAAATAGAAATAAAAAGATAACCGGAATAGAAATATTCACCAGAAAATGAACAATGCCTGCACATCCTTCTCCCATGATACGGAAGGCAAGTCCCCAATATAGGCCGGAAGCAATCAGCCGGTT
>CAVCFM010000491.1:0-17517 GCA_963601305.1 bacterium
CTCTTCCTCATTTACCCAGCCGACGATGGTCTCGTTGCCGGCAAGTCCTGCCTGTGCCAATACTTCTTTTACCTCTGCCACTTTCTCAACCGGCACCTCAGCCACAATATTACCAAATCCCGGAGCAAACAGGGTGTCTGCGGTCACATCGCCCTCTACGGTCACGCCGAGTTTGTTACCGAATGCCATCTTGGAAAGCGCTGCGGCAAGTCCTTTTCCATCCAGTGCATAGGCAGACACGATCGCACCTTTCTGGATCAGTGTGTGAACTGCATTATACAGCTTCATGACCTGGCTGTATACCGGCAGATCATACTTGTCTTTTTCGATGGAGAACAGTACTAACTGGTTGCCAACTGCCTTTAACTCCGGTGTGATAATATCCTGTTCTTTTGCAACATCCACTGCAAAGGATACCAGTGTCGGCGGAACATCGATATCGTTGAAAGTTCCGGACATGGAGTCTTTGCCGCCGATGGACGGCAGTCCGAATCCGATCTGTGCATCGTATGCGCCCAGCAGTGCTGCAAACGGCTGGCTCCAACGCTTCGGATCCTCGCTCATTCTGCGGAAGTACTCCTGGAATGTAAAACGTACCTTGCTGTAATCACCGCCTGCTGTCACAATGCGTGATAACGACTCTAACACAGCATAGACAGCTCCGTGGTATGGGCTCCAGCTGGAGAGATACGGGTCAAAACCATAGGACATCATGGTCACTGCATCGCTCTTTCCTTTTAACACCGGAATCTTTGCCACCATGGACTGTGTCTCTGTCAACTGATACTTTCCACCGTATGGCATGTAGACACTTCCCACTCCGATGGAACCGTCGAACATCTCAACTAATCCCTTCTGGGAGCATACATTTAAGTCATTTAACTCTGCTAACCATGCCTGCTTCATATCGCCGGCTTCCACTGCCTCTGCCACTGCAGGGATGCTGATCTTCTCTAAATAATTTTCCTTCGGGTCCGGCATATCCACAGCCACGGAAGTCTCCTGATGTGCACCGTTGGTGTCCAAGAACGCGCGGGAAATGTTCACGACTTCCTTGCCGCGCCAGCTGAGTACCAGTCTTGGCTCCTCGGTGACGATTGCCACCTCGATTGCCTCTAAGTTCTCTTCTTTTGCATATGCTAAAAACTGCTCTACATTCTCCGGTGCCACAACAACTGCCATACGCTCCTGAGACTCAGAGATTGCAAGCTCTGTTCCGTCTAATCCGGCGTATTTTTTCGGAACCTTGTCCAGATCGACACGAAGGCCGTCTGCCAGCTCACCGATTGCCACGGACACACCGCCTGCACCGAAATCGTTACATTTTTTGATGATATAGGCAACTTCCTCACGGCGGAATAATCGCTGGATCTTGCGCTCTGTCGGCGGGTTACCTTTCTGTACCTCTGCGCCGCAGACTGCTGTGGACTCTGTGTTGTGTGCCTTAGACGAACCGGTTGCACCACCGATACCGTCACGTCCGGTACGTCCACCTAAAAGGATGATCCGGTCTCCCGGGTCGGAATTTAATCTCTGCACGGCACGTCTTGGGGCTGCTCCCAACACGGCGCCGATCTCCATACGTTTTGCAACGTAATTCGGATGATAAACCTCTTTGACATAACCGGTGGCAAGACCAATCTGGTTGCCGTAGGAGCTGTATCCATGTGCAGCCTCACGCACCAGTTTTTTCTGCGGAAGTTTTCCTTCGATGGTATCCTTCACGGAAACCGTCGGGTCTGCGGCTCCAGTCACGCGCATTGCCTGATATACATAGGTACGGCCTGACAGCGGATCACGGATTGCACCGCCTAAGCAGGTAGCCGCGCCACCGAACGGCTCGATCTCTGTCGGGTGATTGTGGGTCTCATTTTTAAAATTGACAAGCCACTCCTCTGTCTTACCATCCACCTCGATTGGCACAACGATGGAGCAGGCATTGATCTCGTCTGACTCCTCCTGGTCGTTTAACTTGCCTTCCTTTTTGAGGCGCTTCATCGCCATCAGAGCAATGTCCATCAGGCAGACAAACTTGTCGTCCCTGCCCGCATAAAGCGCTTTGTGGGTGTTCAGATAATCCTGATAGGTTTCCTCCATGGCAGCACGGTAAAAACCATCCTCAAACGTCACATCCTTAAGCTCTGTGGAGAATGTGGTGTGACGGCAATGGTCTGACCAATAGGTATCTAACACACGGATCTCCGTCATGGACGGGTTACGCTTTTCTTCGTTTTTAAAATAGTTCTGGATATGTAAAAAGTCTTTGAATGTCATCGCCAGATTTAAAGATGCGTAAAGCTCTTTTAACGCCTCCTCCGGCATTCCCGTAAATCCGTCAAAGATCATGACATCTGCAGGCTCCTCGAATGTCTGCACAAGAGTCTGGGGTTTCTCAAGTCCGGTCTCTCTGGAGTCAACCGGGTTGATGCAATGCTTTTTGATCGCAGCAAACTCCTCATCCGAGCATGCTCCCTCGATCACGTAAGTCGTCGCCGTGCGGATGACCGGCTCCTCGTTCTCGTTCAACAATTTGATACACTGCTCTGCGGAATCCGCTCTCTGGTCAAACTGTCCCGGCAAAAACTCTACGGAAAATGCCTTTCCGCCCTTTAAGTCAAATGTCTCCTCATAAATATCATCTACCGGCGGCTCTGAAAATACCGTGCCCAGGGCTTTTTTATAAATATCATCTGTTATATTCTCAATATCGTAGCGGATCAGCACACGCACTCCGGTCACTCCGGAGATTCCGAGATAACTGCCTATCTCTGCCTGTAACTCCTTTGCTTTTACCGCAAATGCAGGTTTCTTTTCCACATATACTCTACGAACGCCACTCATAATCATTCCTCCATAAGTCTATAGACTCTCTTCTACCGATTACTATAGTGTGATTATAGCATGCCTTATCAAATAAGCATAATTAATATATTTAATCCGTTTTATTAATAGTGTTAATATATCTTTGGTTATAACTTTTATTTGACACAATTATAAGCACATCTTATAATTGTTAGTATCGTGTATATCTCTATACATTATATATAAGGAGATTCCTATGGATATCAATTACGAATTATACAAAGTTTTTTATTATGTAGCCACTTCCCTTAGTTTTTCCGAGGCGAGCAAGCAGCTCTACATCTCCCAGTCGGCGGTCAGCCAGTCGATCAAGACCTTAGAGAAAAAATTAGAGCAGCCGCTGTTTATCCGAAGCACCAAAAAAGTGCAGCTTACCCCGGCGGGACAGGTTCTGTTAAAGCACATCGAGCCTGCCATGAACTTAATCCAGCGCGGCGAAAGCCAGCTCTTAGACTCCGGCACACTTGGGCTCGGACAGCTGCATATCGGCGCCAGCGACACCATCTGCCGCTACTTTTTAGTTCCGTATTTAAAACAGTTTCACAAGAAGTTCCCCAACGTGCCCATCAAGGTGACCAACGCCACCTCCCTAAGCTGTGTGGAGCTCTTAGAGCAGGGCAAAGTTGATCTGATCGTCACCAACTTCCCGAACTCGAACCTAAACCAATCCTATATACAAAAAACAGTATGCAGCTTTACCGACGTGTTTATCGCCAATCCTGCCTACTTCAATCTGAAACAGCAGGAGATTCCCCTTGAGGAATTAAAGCAGTACCCGATCCTGATGCTCGACCGCAAGAGTACCACCAGCGAATTTTTGCACAACCTCTTCTTACAGCATCAGTTAGAGCTGATCCCACAGGTGGAGTTGAGCAGTAACGACCTCCTGATCGATCTGGCAAGGATCGGACTTGGCATCGCTTTTATCCCGGATTACTGCTTAAGCCGGGAGTCCAAGGAGCTTTTCATCGTAAAAACAAAAGAAAAACTGCCTGCCAGACAGATGGTTGCTTCCATCAACCCGACACTGCCCGTCTCGCAGTCCACAGAAGAATTCTTAAAGCTGCTGCCTGAGATTTAAGTACGTGTACTCGCTTAGCGCTTCCAGAATTCTTCCACGTAACTTCCCACCGTCTGCACATTGCAGACGGTTTTTTGTTCCCATTCGCGTGGGAACAGTCCACTGTAATCGCTCTTTAAAAACCGCTCATCCAAAAGCGCAATGACTCCCACATCCTCCGTGGTGCGGATGACCCGGCCGGCTGCCTGCAACACCTTGTTCATGCCCGGATAGCGGTAGGCATAATCAAAACCGGCTCCCATCCTCTCATCATAATAGCGCTGCAATATCTCCCTCTCATTGCTGATCTGTGGCAATCCGGTTCCGACCACGATCGCGCCGATCAACTGCTCATTTTTCAGATCGATCCCCTCTCCGAAAATACCACCAAGCACGCAGAATGCCACCAGAGACTGTTCCCGCTCCCCGGATGCCTCCTCGGAAAACAATTCTAGGAATGCCTCACGCTCCTCCTCTTTCATCCCCGACTGCTGCATGGCGCAGGTAAAATCAGCCCCATACCTGTCAAAGAACACCTCGTACACCTGCTGCATCATCTTATAGGACGGGAAAAATACCATATAGTTACCCTTTTTCCCGTCGGCAATGTGCTTCACATAGTCCACGATCCGCGCAAACTCCGTCGCATCACGCCTGGTATACTTGCTGCTCACATCATTGCCGAACAAAAGCAGCCTCTGTTCCTCAGAGAATGCAGTCTCCGCATACACGGCGTAATTGTCCTTTTTCGTGGAAAGCAGATTTTTATAATACTGGATTGGGAGCAGCGTCGCCGAAAAGAAGATCGTCGCATTCCCCTTATTAAGCCGCTCCTGCAAGTTAAAGGAAGGGTCCACGCAATAGAGTTTTAGTTTGAACCGTTCTTCTTTTTTCCCGGAATGTCCCACTCCCTCCTGCTCGGTGGTGTGCTCCGAGTAGATCACATACCGCTCATCCACCAGATCATGGATATTCATAAAGTTCCGCAGGTTCAGATAAAACTCCGTAACCTCCTTGCGCTCCGGGAATTCCGGCCGCTTCTGTAAAAATTCATCCAGCCTGGATGCCAGCCGCATCAGCGCAAAGATCAGTGTCCCGATATTTTCGTAGATGACATACCGCTCACATTCCCGCTTGTAATCCAGCAAAATCCGGTTGCACTTGTCAAAATCCGCCGCCAGCTTTGCATCGTAATGCTTGATAAGCTTTTTGGTCGCAAGGAAATCTTCCTTATATATAGAAGCGCTGTACATCTCTCTGCTGCGCTCCACCAGATTGTGCGCCTCATCCACGAGGAAAATATAATCTCCCTTGGTTCCCTCCGCAAAAAATCGCTTCAGATATACATTGGGGTCAAAGACATAATTGTAATCGCAGATAATATCATCCACCCAGGTTGCCACATCTAAGCACAGCTCAAACGGGCACACGCGATAAGTCTCCGCCTGCTCAAGCAGCACCTCTCTGGTAAACACATCCTCGGTCTGCAACAGCTGAAACACCGCGTCGTTGACTCTGTCGTAATGCCCTTTCGCATAGGGGCAGTGCACCGGATTGCAGTCCATCTCCTCACATTTGCAGAGCTTCTCCTTCGCGGTGATCTGGATCACCTTCGCCTGGTAGCCCTTTTTCCGCAGCAGCTCAAACGCCTCCCTTGCCACCGTGCCGGTGATGGTCTTCGCCGTGAGGTAAAATATCTTATCGCCGAGTCCTTCCCCCACCGCCTTTACCGCCGGAAACACCGACGAGATCGTCTTGCCAACGCCCGTGGGTGCCTGGATAAAAAGGATCTTGCCCCGGTTTATCGTGCGGTACACCCCGGCGGCTAACTCTTTCTGCCCTTTGCGGTATTCATACGGGAACTCCAGCTTTTTGATGGATGCCTGGCGCAGATTCCGCCATGCGAACTGAAAATCTGCCCACTTTTTGTACTCTGATATCACACCGTCGAACCATATCTTTAATTCGGCAAAAGAAAATTCCTCCCTGAAACGCTTGATCTCCTCCGTGTCCATGTTGCAGTAGGTCATCTGTACGGCAATCTCCGCGAGTTCCTGCTGCATGGCATAGATGTAGGCGTAACATTTTGCCTGCGCCAAATGCACCCCCACCGGCGCCTCCAAAAGTTCCAGATTGCCGTAGATTCCCTTAATCTCATCGATGGTAACCCCGGTGTCCTCCGTCTCTATCCCGTCTGCCCTTCCCTCCACGACAAGAAGATAATCTTCCTCCTCAATCGTGACGGAAAGCGGTACCTCCGCACGGTAGGATGCGCCCATGCTTTTTTGTATCTTGCGGTGGATACGGCTTCCCTCCTGCATCGCCTCCGGGGAACTGCCTCTGCCCCTGCGGTTATCGATATCTCCCTCCCGCAAAATGAATTCCACCAGATTGCGGACGGATATTTTTATGATTCCTTTTTCACTCTTCAAAATCTGTCTGCTCATACCGGCATTTTAGCACAAAAAAAGAACCATTACAATTTGCAATGGTCCTTCCTCTTTTGTCTGCTATCAGCCGACTGCGTACTTCTTTACGATTTTTTCAAATCCTGGATTTGTATCACCATATTTGATGGTCAAATCCTTGCAAAGTCCTAAATATAACATCCCTAAAATTGATTTTGCATCAATCACTGCCCTGTTATAAAATACATCGATATCAAAATCACATTCTCCGGCAGCTCTCACAAAATCCTTTACTTCTTCCGTGTCAGATAATCTGATTTTTCTTTCAATCATATGATTCATTCCCTTCTAAAAAAACAAAGCCACTTCTAATTTCTGCGAAATTATGGCACATTTATCGGATATTGTCAACTTTCGGAAACTGCTTTCAAAATCGCAGTTTCTTGTCAATCTGCATATTTTCTGCCCCCTTTTTCCTGAAATCACTTTTCGTTTTCGCGGCATTTCACACTTAATTAACAATTGCATAATTATACTTGTGCATATATTCCATATCCATTTTTCTATGGCATTGTATTTCTACTATTTTTCACAATTTTGTCGTCAAATTACGTTCAATTTTCTTGCCTTATTAGGCAATTCGTCCTATAATATTCCTATGAAACACGGGGAGATTAACGATGACGAATGAAAAATTAAGCATAATGGAACAGATCCGCAAACAGCGATTTTTACCCATTACCGATGAGACCCCAACTTTATATGAACGTTTTAACTGCCTTGTGGATACGCACAATCCCGACGAGCTGTCCTTTTTGCGCTTTCACGAGGGGGAATATTACTTCCGCATCGGCGATTTCGACCAGTCCTTAGAGCACCTGACACGCTGTCTGTCCGCCCCCAAATCAGGCGAATATAGATACCTCAACGCGTTGTCCTACAACATTATCGGATTGATTTACGGGCTTTTGGATATGCAGCATGTCTCGCTTAACTATCTGCTGCTGTTCCGCTCCATGTGTCAGGAATTAAATCTCACAAAAGAAGCTGCGGTCTGCTACATCAACCTCTCCCTCATCTACGGAGAATTAGATGCCTACGATATTGCACTCGCCAATTTAGACACGGCGCTCACACTCATCCAGACTGCGGAGGGCGACGCAGATTATGACCTTCTTCTGCTCTGTGAGGTCTATCGCGGGATTTTTTATTGCAAGATGAATAACCGGGATGCTGCCCTTAACACATATGATTCAATAAAACCACTGTCTGAAAAGAACCGGGACTTTTTTTACAATGCAGCGGTCTTTGACTTTTACATCCGGCTTTCCTCATTCCTGCCGGACAGTAATGTCCGCATGGCAGAATATCTGTCAGACATGCTCGCATGCGGCACTACTGCATCCACGTTTTTGGAAGTGTCCGACTTCTACTTTGATGTCTGTGACTACTTTTTAGAGCGGCGCATGCAGGCAGAGTGCAGTGCACTGTTAGATTTTATCGCCTCCGCTACCGCCGGTTATTCCACCTGCTGTCTCAGTTACGAATACCTCACGAGACGTGCCACCTACACCAGATATTTCGGCGACGACCGCGCTTACCTCGCCTGCTGCAATGCTGTGATATCCCTGCGTTCCCGCTATCTGACTGAGAAAAATCACGCAAAGCTCTGCAGCCTTTCCTATATCGAGCATCTGCATCAGGCAAAATCCGACTCGCAGATGTTCCTTGAGAAAAGCCGCACCGACCAGCTGACCGGTCTGCTCAACAAATACACCATCCAGTTTCTCGTCACGGAAGATCTGGCAAGCGTGGAGCCGCAGCGTCATCCGGCAATGCTCCTGCTGGATCTAGACCATTTTAAGCAGATCAATGATACCTTAGGGCATTTGGCAGGCGACTCTTTTATCCAGCAGACCGCCTCGGCAATCTCCAACTATTTCAAGGAAAACGCCCTCTGCGGACGCGTCGGCGGTGATGAGTTTCTCATCTATGTCCGCGATGTACGCGACCGCTCCCTGCTTATTTTACAGGCTGAGATCCTGCGTCAGGAGATTTTTACCCAGACCAGCAAAAACAATGTCATGGTATCCACACAGGCAAGTATCGGCATTGCTTTTTTCTCGGAGTACCGCTACAATTACGAGACCTTATTTTCAGCGGCAGACCATGCTCTCTACCAGGCAAAAAAAGAGGGTCGCAACAAAGTCGTTGTCAATGACTGACTGTTTTACTCACAGCGCAGCAATTTCACGTTGCGTTTTAAGGACTCCACCGCAGCGTCCACCTCTTCTCTTGTGGTATCTTTTCCAAGCGTGAGGCGTACCGTTCCCGGCGCATAATCTTCGGGCACTCCCAGTGCGTCGATGACATAGGAGATTCTGCTCTGTCCGGTGTTGCAGGCGGAACCGCCGGAGGCACAGATTCCATCTTCCTCGAGCAATATCAAAAGCGAGGCTCCATCCACCCCCCGGAAGCTTAAACTGACATTTCCCGGGAGTCTTCTATAACAATGTCCATTCACCCGCACATCCTCAATTTCCGTCATCACCCGCTCCATCAGATAATTGCGCAGCATGATCTCACGTCTTTTGTGTTCCCTCATTCCACGGACAGCCAGTTCCGCTGCTTTTCCCATGCCGACAATCCCCGCGACATTCTCTGTCCCGGCGCGTTTTCCACGTTCCTGTCCACCCCCGTGAATAAACGACGGCACCTGCACGCCTTCCCTGATATACAAAAATCCGACGCCCTTCGGTCCATGGAACTTATGCGCACTCGCCGACAACAGATCCACCGGCAGAAGCCGGACGGAGATCGGAACCTGCCCGTAAGCCTGCACCGCATCTGTGTGAAACAGGATATGATGCTCCCTGGCGATCTGTCCGATCTGTGCGATGGGTTCGATCGTCCCAACTTCATTATTCCCAAACATGATAGAAATAAACGTCGTATCCGGTCTGATCGCCTGCGCTAACTGTTCCACGGAAACCATGCCGTTTTCATCCACATCCAGATAGGTGACCGCATATCCGAGACGCTCTAAATACTCACAGGAATTTAACACCGCATGGTGTTCGATCCGGCTGGTGATCATATGGCATCCCCTTTTTTTACAGGCTCCCATAATTCCCTTGATCGCCCAGTTATCCGACTCTGACCCTCCCGATGTAAAATATATTTCTTCCGGCTTTGCCTCTATCGTTCCCGCGATGATACTCCTGCAATTTTCGATGGCCTCCCGCGCCGTCTCCCCATAACAATATTCGGTTGATGCATTGCCGAAATTTTCCCGCAGATAAGGCTCCATTGCCTGCTTTACTTCCTCTGACATCTGCGTTGTCGCCGCATGATCCAGATAAATAATACTCATTTTTCACCACTTCCTTCATATATTAAAAAGATAGAATATTTGGAGTTTCTATTGCAAAAAACATCCACATCCACCAAACATGCTTTTATTACCGGTGCACTGCTGCTCTCTATTGCCGGTGTGCTCACCAGAATTATTGGCTTCTTCTATAGAATATTCTTATCCCGCCTGATTGGTGCAGAAGGCCTTGGTATTTATCAGCTGCTTGCGCCCGTGACTGCCCTTGGCTTTGCCATCACATGCGCCGGTATACAGACTGCCATCTCCCGTTTTGTCTCCATGGAGATGGGACATAAAAATCCTGCCGGTGCCAAATGTTACCTCTATATCGGTCTTGTCATCTCGCTGTTTCTCTCCGCCGTAACCGGATTTTTGATCCGGCACTTTGCCGTGCCGCTTGCTGCCGTATGGCTCGGCGATGAGCGCTGTGCCCCACTGCTTCGCGTGCTTGCCTTTTCCTTCGTGCCATGCTGTATCCACGCATGCATCAACGGCTATTACTACGGTCTGAAAAAAACGGCGGTTCCCTCCCTGTGTCAGCTGGCAGAACAGCTTGCCCGCGTGGGAAGCGTGTACCTGTTTTACTGCATTAGCGTACGCGAAAACCGGCCGCTCTCCTTAAGCGTCACCATGTGGGGCATTGTGATCGGTGAAATCGCAAGCACTTTAGTATCCCTGTCCGTAACCCGCCTGCCATCCAACAAAAAAAAGCGGGCAGTCCCGCTTTTTTCTTATACGAAAAATCTGGTATATATGGCGTTTCCGCTGACCGCAAACCGTGTTGCCTTAAACCTGTTTGCCAGTCTTGAAAACACCCTGATCCCAAAATCGCTAAAACTTTTTGGTTACACAAACTCGGAGGCACTGAGCGTCTATGGCATCTTAACCGGAATGTCCATGTCTGTCATTATGTTTCCCTCCGTGCTCACCAACTCCATCTCTGTTCTGCTGCTTCCGACCATCTCGGAGGCAGAGGCAAAAGGAAACGTCACATTAATACGCCGCACCATCCGAAAAACCATAACCGCCTGCCTCTCCCTCGGCTTTTTATGCACCACCGGCTTTTTGTTTTTTGGTG
Source organism: bacterium (assembly GCA_963601305.1). Lineage (GTDB taxonomy): Bacteria > Bacillota > Clostridia > Lachnospirales > Lachnospiraceae > Roseburia. Next base: position 10,782 of record CAVCFM010000491.1, read on the forward strand.
AATTTGCCGGCAACCTGCTTTTTGGCAATGCCTTATCCGGCACGTTTATCGCAACGCTCGGCTGGATCTGCCCGTTTCTCTATCTCGTTGCGACTTTAAGCAGTATCCTGCATGGTCTGGGCTTTCCGGGGATCACATTTGCACTCAATATGGCTGCCTGCGGCATACGCATTTTATTTGTTTTTTTCCTGGTGCCCGTCTACGGGATCAGGAGCTATCTGTGGGGCATCCTCGTCAGCCAGATAGTCACTGCCCTGTTGGCGATCATCCTTCTTCACGTAATTTGTAATCGACATCTTCCTCCATCATCTGCAGCATAACCTGTGCAAATACTGCATCAAACTGCGTGCCGATGCCCTGCTTTAACTGCTCTTTTACTGTCTCCTTCGGGAGGATACCGCGATAACTGCGCTTGGAAGTCATCGCATCATACGCATCTGCCACACAGATGATCCGGGCTCCCTCCGGGATTTCCTCCCCCCGGAGCCCATCCGGGTAGCCACCGCCATCGTAGCGCTCATGGTGCCATCTTGCCCCTTCGACAATCCCCGGGATCTCCGAAACATTTTTCAAAATGTCTGCACCGATGACCGGATGTCTCTTCACAATTGCGTATTCCTCATCCGTGAGCTTGTCCGGCTTATTGATAATCTGATCCGGCACACCGATTTTTCCCACGTCATGCAGCATCGCAGCAAAATATATGTTCCGCTGTTCCTGCTCGGACTTGCCCACACGCCTTGCAATCTCTCTCGCATAATATGCCACGCGCTTGGAGTGACCGCTGGTATAAGTATCCTTGGCATCGATCGCACCGGCAAGCGCCTCGATGATCTGCAACGACAGGTTCTCCGTGTGCTTGGTCTGCAGGCGGACCTCCTCCTGTAAACATTTTTTCAGATGATCTAACTCTAAGATGCGCTGCACTCTGGCTATGACGATATCTGCTGCAAACGGCTTTTTGATAAAATCCATGGCTCCCGCCTGAAATCCCTGTATCTCCGTCTCGCAGTCCTCATCCGCCGTCAAAAATATGACTGGTATCTCCTGCCACTTCGGATTCTTTTTCAGTGTATCCTGCACCGCAAAGCCATCCATTCCCGGCATATGCAGATCCAGTAAGATCAAATCCGGGTGATGGTTCTCCAAAAACTTTAAGGCATCCGTACCGGAATTCGCAGCGCTGACCTGATACTGCTTCGACAGCATATTCTGTGCGATGCGCAGATTGAGCGGATCATCATCCACCACCAGAATCTGGATTTCCTTTTTATCCGCAGTCTCTGTTGTCTCATCCGCGTGCGCATCCTCCGCGATTGCCACTTCGATCCGCGCAAGCAAAAGTTCGTACTCCTGCATCATCTCCTCATGATTTTCCTCGATGAATACGGTGTCTCCTTTTTTCGCAGCCAGCTCTAATTCCTTTGCCAATCCGGACAGAGCCACCGCACCGATTGCCAGGGAAGTGCTCTTTAACGCGTGGACGCCATTGCGGTAATTCTCCCAGTCACGATTTTCAAAATCCTGCTGCAACTCCACTCTCCGGTTGTTATGTAAATAAGAAGCTAACATTTCCTGATAAAACTCCTCGCTGTCCCCTAAATATCCCATCGCCATCGTGGTGTCCAAAAAGGAAATGCGCGACAGAAAATCGTCTTTCTCCTCAGGTTCCTCTTTTTGCTCCGTCCTCTGCACGATCAGATAGTCCGGCAGATAGTGCCGGATCACCCCGAGCAGCTGCCCGCGTCTGACCGGCTTAGACAGATATTCATCAAAACCGGCTTCCATGTAGCGCTCCCGTGCTCCCGCCACTGCGTTGGCTGTCAGCACAATAACCGGAACCTGTCTGGCCAGTTCCCGCCTGCGCATCTCACCCAACATCATAACACCATCCATATCCGGCATCATGTGGTCTATGAAGATGAGATTGTAGTTATGCGCCTCCAGCAGTTTCAACGCCTCTCTTCCATCGCTCGCAGTATCCACCGTCATGCCGGTATCTTTCAACATTCCCACAAACAGATCCAGATTCATCAGATTGTCATCCACTGCCAGAATTCTTGCCCCCGGCGCATAGAAGACATCCGCCTCACGTACCTCTTCCTGTGGCCGCTTATCATTGCGCGCTGCACCGGAAAACCGGTCTCCTAGTGGCTCCTCTTCCATGATCTTCTGCTCAACCGAAAATGCAAACGTACTTCCCTGTTCATACACGCTCTCAACGGTGAGCTCGCCGCCCATCAGATGCAGCAGGCGCGTCACGATCGACAAGCCCAGTCCGAGCCCCTGGATTCCCTCTGTCTTTTCTTTTTCAAAGCGAAGGAAGCTCTCGGATATCTTCTCGATATCTTCTTCGCGCATGCCAATACCGCTGTCTGCCACGCTGACCGTGAGAGTACCCGCTTCTTTTGTCCGCGGTTTCCACTCCACCCGCAGTTTTACATAGCCCTGCTTCGTATACTTTGCCGCATTGGAAACCAGGTTATTGATGACCTGCGTTAAACGCACGGAATCTCCAAGCAGCTGTCTCGGTATGTTCTCATCCACGGACAGCACAAGCTGCAATCCCTTTTTACCGGTGTGATACTCCGCATAAGTAACCACATCTTCCAGCAGGGATGCCGTGGAATACGGCGTATCATGAAGCTGTAATTTGCCCTCATCCAACACAGAAAAATCCAGGATATCGCTGATGATCGACAGCAAGGTACGACCCGCATTCTGTATATTTCCTGCATATTCCGCGATATGGCTCTCCTTCGTGCCCGACATGATCAGACCATTGTACCCTAACACAGCGTTTAACGGTGTCCGCAGTTCGTGGGACATATTTGCCAGGAACTCGCCCTTGGCCTTGTCCGCTGCCATCGCCATTTCCTTATCCCGCTCTGCCTCCTCTTTGGTCTGCGACAATACGTCCATCGTCTCCACCAGCCGCTGATAGTCCGGCGTCTCAAGCGAAAATGCCACAATGGTAACTCCCAGCGCAACCCCAAACAAGCCAATCAGCACATCCGGCAAAAACAGTGCCTGTACCGCCGTGCCAAAAACTGCGGCAATCGTGAAAATCACAATCGACACCCGCTGTTTTTTCTGAAAGCAATCCCTGTTTCTCCACAGCACAAGCGATGCAAAAATCATGTAGTATAGCGGCACTGCAAACAGTATCGGATAAAAGATTCCATGCTGATACTGCCCATTTGCATCGAAGTATATGTAATGTCCCGTAAACAGATTCAGCGCCAGTGTCGCAATATAAATCCATGTACACACACGGTTTATCAACAATCCTGGCACGTTTTCCCGCTCAGGACAAATATAAGCATAGACGTAACACAGGAAATAAAATCCCGCCAGCGCATCCACCACCAGATAAGCTGTATTCAAAAGCAGATTTAACAGTTGTGGCACCGCTGTGCTGTAACTGATGGTACATGCCGTCACCACATCCAGTATATTCGCCGCCAGCACACATAAGGTCAACATCCGAAACTTGCGGTTCACCTGAGACCCTTTGCCATATTGTACCCACAAAAACACATATAACACAGCCAGAAAAAACGCTGCTGCTATCTCTAATCCAACCTTGTACTGCACTTACTCATTTCCTCCTCACGATAAATAGAGACTATCCTATTTCTATTATATCTTTTTTTCATATTATAGGCAAGAAGACCTAAACATAACATTATAATCGCCGAAATCATGGACGAAAAATCCACTTTCATGTTTTTCTAATTTTGTAGTTGACTTTTATGTTACGCAGGCATACTATATGTGTAATAAAAAGTTGTACACTAATAATATTTTAGCTTGTGGAGGTTTCTATGTTATATATTTACACGGCTATCTTTTCACCAATCGAAGATGGAAGTGGCTTTTATGCCAAGGTTCCCGACCTTCCCGGATGTATCACTACAGGTCATGATCTATCCGATGCACTTGACCAGATTACAGATGCTATGAATGCTTGGCTCGTAGTCGCGGAAGATGAACATCTGGAGATTGCAGCACCTATTCCCCAGTGTGATATAACGATGGAACCAGGCTGTTCCTGTGCATACATTAAAGCCGATACTCTTGCCTATCGTGCCCGTACGGATACACGCTCTGTACGAAAGAACGTTTCTCTTCCTGCGTGGATGCTTACCCTCGCAGATAAAAATCATATTAATTGCTCTCAATTACTTCAAAATGCCCTGATTGATTACTTTGGTTCACACGGCATTACCTTTTCGCAGCATTAATTTCTTCTCCGCAGAATGCGCTCTTATTTTTCACATCAAAAGCAGAAAAAAATAGCGCCCTCAGCCTGGTAAACTAAGACGCTATTTTATAGAACATTTTTACCGGCGGCTAGGCTTCATCTAGCTTTCGGTTCTCTTGCTAAGCGTATTATAGGATGATTATACATTTTTGTCAAATAACCTTTTTGAACTTTAGCAAAAAGCCAGGATGTAAAGCGTTTCCGCTTTACATCCTGGCTTTCTTATGATTACCTTATTATGCTTGTCCCAATTATACGCGGGAAAGATACTCGCCTGTACGTGTATCGATCTTAATAACATCGCCCTGCTCAACGAACAGAGGAACGTATACAGTAGCACCTGTCTCAACAACTGCCGGCTTGGTAGCTCCTGTTGCAGTATCACCCTTGAAGCCTGGCTCGGTCTCTGTAATCTGTAACTCAACGAACAATGGTGGCTCAACTGCGAATACGCTTCCGTTGTGGGAGCATAATTTTACCATCTCGTTCTCTTTTACGAACTTCAATGCGTCGCCGATATCATCTGCGGATAATGCGATCTGGTCGTAAGTCTCTACATCCATGAAGTAGAATAAATCGCCATCTGCATATAAATACTGGTGATCTTTTCTGTCAATACGTGCCTGAGGACATTTCTCAGTCGGGCGGAATGTTTTCTCAACCACACCACCACTCTTAATATTTTTTAACTTTGTTCTTACAAACGCTGCACCTTTACCTGGTTTAACGTGCTGGAATTCAATAATCTGGTAAATATTACCCTCTAACTCGATGGTAATACCATTTCTGAAATCGCCTGCTGAAATCATGTAAAATTTCCTCCTTAAAAATACGCTCGAGTTTTAGACTCTCTGATTTCTATATTTTATAATAAAACCCGCTATATTTCAAGTTTTTTTTCTATTTTGCGTTCCGCGCCTCAATTTCATGGATCATATCGATACGTGTCTGATGTCTTCCACCCTGGAATTCGGCATCGAGATAAGCCTTCACAATGTCCTTTGCCAGCTCGCTTCCCACGATGCGGGCACCGAATGCGATGATGTTGGCATTGTTGTGTTCTTTGACCAGTCTGGCAGTTGCAGTATCAGAACATACGGCTGCGCGCACCCCTGGTACTTTGTTCGCTGCGATTGAGATTCCTACGCCGGTACCGCAGATCAACACGCCACAGTCTGCCTCGCCCGCTACCACGGCACGTCCGACCTTCTCGCCAAACTCCGGATAGTTGCAGCTCTCCGTTCCGTCTGTTCCAAAGTTCACCACTTCATGGCCCAATTCTTTCAGGTAGTCCATGATCAAAAACTTCAACTCTGTTGCTGCATGGTCATTTCCAATTGCAATTTTCATTTTCTTACACTCCTGTTATCTCTTTTTTGTCTGCGCCGATAGAAAAATAATACGATCTTCTCTAAATAGCGCTTTAACACGATCTGAATCTCTTCCTTGGGATGAATGGTTTTACCAGGATTGTCCGGATGCCCGTCCGGTTCGCACCGTACACGTCTGTAAAAATCTGATCTCCCACAAACAACGTATTCGTGCAATCCGTCCCCATAAGCTCCATCGCTTTCTTGTAACTGGCTGGGTTCGGTTTCCCCGCCCTATAGATGTATGCCACATCTACCGCATCATGAAACATTTTCACGCGAGGTTCTTTATTATTTGATAAAAGCATACACGAATACCCTAACTGTTTTAGTCTGGCAAACAGCGCGCAGGCTCTCTCGTCCGCCGGAGCTCCGTGCGGCACAAGGGTGTTGTCAATGTCAAAGATAATCCCGCGGTACCCTTCTTCATACAGGCGTTCAAAATCTATCTGGTAGGTGGAATCTACATATTCTCCCGGATAAAATCTCTCTAGCATATTTTTCCTCATTCCAAAAACTATATGGTTCCTCATCGTCATGTGGCATCGCCACATGCACACTCTCTGATAGATTACTACATTTTCTGTAAAATATCCAGCCTTTTATGATGCAATGACCGATACAAGATAAAACGGGAGTCTGTCGTCCTCATGTGTCTCTGTCAATGTAATCCGTACCTTGTGCATTTTCTTTTCGATATGTTCTGCAACTGTGTCGAGTTGAAGTTTGTCTCCCCACTCCTCGTCAAAATTTGCATCCAGTATTTTTGCATGTGCCTCGTCACCATCGATGACCACCTCTGCAACAGGCGCCGGTCTTTGTATTGTTTTTCTGTACTGTACGCCGATGCAGCTTCCCTCCACCTCAAATTCAATGGCAGCTCCTCTTTTTGAGGCAGTCCATCCATTTTTAAAAATATCCGTGATGCCGTGCTGCAAAGCCTCATCCGCTGCAAATTCTTCTGTTTTTGCCACGCAGTTACCGTTTTGATAGCGCACGGATTTTTCGTACTCGTTTCTGGTAAATGCCGGTTTTAATGCAGGCGCCGGTGTTTCCTTGCCATCCGCCATCCGCATTTTTTCCAGCATATAGGTAATCA
>CAVCFM010000492.1:0-3313 GCA_963601305.1 bacterium
TGTTTGGAACGATGTCTTTTAACCATAACGTGGACGCTTATCTTGCCATCGATTATGCCAATGCCACAAAGCTGTCGTCAGGTTTGTCTCTCGACGACGGTGTGTATGCAGTAACCGGAAAGATGGTAAAAGTAGACCAGACAAGCGCATCTATGTCTGACCAGGCAATCACACATACCATTATGCTGACGGTGGAAAACGGTGAGAAGACATTGACCATGAATTTTAAGGGAATGACAGTCGGTTCTATTTACGGATACCTTGGAACCTTAAATTATTATCACACCGGCTATACCAAGGATAAATACGGAAATCCGGTTGGCACTACAGGCGCGGCAGCGGTTTCGGCTGTACAGAAATACAGCGACGGAACGGTAGTGACCGACTCATTTGGAACTAACTATCCGGATATCGTTTCATTTCCGATGATCGCGGAGACCCAGGAGGATGGATTCGTACCGCTGCAGGTAGTGATCCCGGTTATGGAGGCGGTTCAGTCAGGAGCCGGAACACAGAATGTCTACCTGTACTTAGACCTTAGCACCATCGTGGCAACGACTGCTTCTGACAGCAGCTTTTCAGCGGAGGATACCGTGTTAGACAATCCGGATAAAGAGGACAATACCGAGTCTACAGAGAACGGTGGCTCCACGGATAATGGCGGTTCCACGGATAACGGCGGTTCCACGGATAACGGCGGTTCCACGGATAACGACAGTTCTACGGATAACGACAGTTCCACGGATAATGGTGGTTCCACAGGTAATATCACTTCTAAAACAGTGAAAAAGGGTCAGACGGCGAAGGTAAGCGGAAGCACCTACAAAGTGACAAAGACCGGAAAAGCGCCGACTGTGACACTGACAAAAGGTGTGAGCACAAAGGCGAAAGTGAACATTCCTAATACGGTAAAAATCAACGGCGTGACCTGCAAGGTGACGGCAATCGGAGGCAGTGCATTTAAGAACAACAAAAAAATGACGGCGGTCACGATCCCGTCGAATGTGACATCTATTGGGTCAAATGCGTTCAGCGGCTGCACGAAATTAAAGAGCGCTGTAATTTCAAAGAATGTAAAAACCATCGGAAAGGCAGCGTTCAATGGAGATAAAGCGCTAAAGAGCATTACCATCAAATCCACAAAAATAAAAACCGTTGGAAAGAACGCATTTAAAGGCGTCTCCAAAAAGGCAACGGTCAAGATGAGCGGATTAAAGAGCAGTCAGAAGAAGGCGTTGAAAAGCAAATTAAAGAAAGCAGGCATGCCTTCCAAAGTAACTTATAAATAAAACAGGCAGCAGTTGATGTATGCAAATGGTTGTGGCGCAGATGGATTTTGCGCAGCAGCCATTTTGCTGTGATAAAAAGGGAAAAGCAATGAGAAAAAAACAGGCAATGTGCAGGATACTGGTATTCCTGCTTGTCATCGGTTTGGGACAGATTGGCGGAACAAAAAAAATATATGGCGCATCTATTGCCACCGGTACCTACAGTATCAGTGGCAATCTGATATCGGCTACGGCAGACACCAATTCCATGGGAAATGCATCGATCGTCAAGCCGATGACCTTGGTTTCCAATAATGGAAGCCTTTCTTTGCAGCTGGAATTTGTACCGCTCACGATAGGACTTGGCACAGCCAGCTTTACCGGATATCTTGCGGAGTTTTCCTATTTCCCGGATTGGGAGGGCGGCAGCAGCGGATACGACCAGCCGACGGGAGAGACACCGTCGGCTGCGACAGTAGTCTCTTATTATGAAGGAATTTATGACAGCTACAACGATCCGGATTCAGGAACCGATGAGAACATCAAGGGAAAACTTTATCCGCATGTGCTTACAATTCCGGTGGAACAAAACGACACGGAAATCTGGGTTCAGGTCTATGTTCCGGTGATGGAGTCCATCAGCACGGGCGGCGGAAAACAGTACGCAAGACTGCAGTTGGACTGGAGCAGTATCACGAAACTTTCGGATGAAATATCGGATACGGGGACGGATACTGAGAACACGGAAAGTACAGAAAACACGGGAAATACAGAGAGCAGCGAAAGCACAGAGACGACCACATCGACGGTTAACAAAAAAGGACTGCACAACATGATCCTTACAGCGGCGAGTCTTGCCGCAAAGACAGATCTGTATACATCCGACAGCGTGGAGGCGCTCAATGATGCCATAGATGCGGCGGAGACGGTCTACAACAATGACAGTGCAACCCAGACGCAGGTGGATGCGCAGATCACGGCGCTTTCCAAGGCAATCCGTGCGCTGGAGGAAAAGGCGGACGATACACTTGACATCAACAGTCTTGAAGACGGAACGTATTATCTCTACGGGAAAATGCAGAAAATCGACAAGAAAACACTTTCCATGTCCAATGCGGCAATCGACCATATCATTACATTGACGGTAAAAAACGGAAAGTATTATCTTACGATGGAGTTTTCCGGACTGACAGTCAATTCCCAGAAAGGTTATCTGGGGAATCTGAAATATTTTACCAACAGCTATACGGTAAGCTCCACAGGGGCACCGAAGGGTACGACGAAACCGGTCACTGTAAATTCCTATCAGAAAAAGGGAAGCAAGCTGGTATCCGACCAGTATGGCTCGAAGTATCCGGCAAAAGTGACATTCCCGATGATTGAAAAGGCGAAGAAAAACGGATATGTGCCGCTTCAGGTATTTGTGCCACTGATGGATTCCATTTCCAAAGGAAGTGGAACGCAGCCGGTATATCTGAAACTGGATTTAAGCAGTATCACGGCAGATAAAAGCAATGTGACAGAGTCGGATGACGATGATGAGACAACCACGACGACAGCCACAACGACGACAACTACGACCACGACGGCGGGAACCGTATCAAGTTCTACACTGAAATCAGGCTCTACACTTCCAAAAACCACAGGAACCACCACGGCGGCTGTAACCGCAGCGGCAGCCACAAAGGGAACAACGGCAAATGCCACCGCGGGAAGTACACAGAGTAAAATTACGGCAGGCGCACAGGGAGATACCTCCTTAAGCAATGTGGCGGCATCAGGTAGCGCAGATGGCGGTATTGTGATGGAAAATGTGCTGGATACCGGTGCATATCAGATGGCAGCGGAGAGTGCCACAGATGTGGAAACTACGGTTGAACCGGAAAATGTGGCTGAGACGTCGACAGGCAGTGCCTTGGAAGAGACAACGGCAAAAAGCAGGTCGGATGCATTGCCGTCAGTTATGAGCGTGCTCGTCATTGCGGCAGGAGTCATATATAAGGTAAGAAGCAGAATGTGACGCAGGAGTTATAGGGATGAAACAG
>CAVCFM010000493.1:0-2058 GCA_963601305.1 bacterium
GCATAGCCACAGGCATAGTTAAATAACTGGTTGCCCATGCCGTCTCCGATTTTTACCACAACCATTTTGGCATTCTCCCATCCTTGCATCCATAGTCACTGCCAGCCATCTCACGATAATGCCACGCACACAGCACCGGCAATGATGCACGCCACACCGATAATCTTCTTTTTGGAGATATTCTCCTTAAGAACCGTGTAGGATAAAATCATTGTCCAGATATAGGTCAGAGACCCCATCGGCATCACCACCGAATAATCCAGGTAACGCAAAATATAAATATTCAGCAATGCTGCCAACACATACAGGAAACCACCGATATAGAGGTCTCTGCACTTAATCATTCCGATGAGTCCGTCACAGCCGGAAGCCTTTTTAAAGAACAGTGACGCTGTTGCGGCAACAAATGCCATCAAGACCATAATCGCATAAATCATTATTCTTCGTCACCTCCACTGATAAGCACAATTCCGGTCATAATGATAATGACTCCGATAATTTTGCCGGCGGTAACCGCCTCTTTGAATACAATTGCCCCAAGGACAATGCTGATCACATAATTCACGCTCTGCATCGGCTGCAGCACCGACAGCTTTCCATATTTATAGGCAATCAGCATAAAAAGTGCACCCAGTCCGTAAAATGCAAATCCACACAATGCCACAAAAATGCCCAGCTCTGCAGACATCTTCCACAGCATCTGACCCACGCAGGCACAGACAGCAGATGCCATCATAATCAGTATTCCCTTTTTATTTTTCTCGAATGATTCCAGCATTCAATACTCCTATCTGCTTGTATATAACTCTAGTTATCCATTGTCACTTATCTTTCTATTTTAGCAACTACCCTGATATATTGCAAGTTCTTTTACAATCTGCATTCCCGGTCTCTTCTTGACACCGCGATTTTCTTGTTTTATAGTATCACTGATATTATTGTTGAGATAGTACGGGGAGTCATCTATGATTTATCGAGAAGAACGCAAATATCTGTGTTCCGATGCAGATTTACAAATATTGCAGCATCGCCTTTCTAATTTTGTTCCCATGGATATGCATCAGACCGGAAACAGTTATCATATACGCAGTGTCTATTTTGACACCTATGATGATACCTGTTTTTATGAGAATCAGGCCGGTATCGACGGCCGCAACAAATACCGCATACGCGCTTACAATTTGTCGCAGCAGAAGATTTCTTTTGAGATCAAGGAAAAACTGCACGAGAAAACGCGAAAAGAAGCCTGGGATTTATCCCCTGCCGGCTTTTCTGACGCCATGAGCGGTAACATCCCGGTTTCTGTCCTTGGTGATACCTCTTCGGCTAATCGTATATTTTTAGAGCAGCAGATGCATCTGCTCCGCCCCAAGGTGATCATCGATTACGAGCGCACCGCCTTCGTCTATCCGGTGGGCAATGTGCGGATCACTTTTGACCGGAACATCTCCGCCTCCTCGCAGGTGGATGGCTTTTGGGACAGCACGCTTCCCCTGACTCCGATTTTGGAGCCGCACATGCACATTTTGGAAGTCAAATATGATGAACTGCTGCCCGATTTCATTCTGACGCAATTAGACCTGGGGCATCTGCGCCGGACTTCTTTTTCAAAATACTATTTAGCACGACAGGCTTTGGACACTGCCGCCATACTTTAGGAGGACCTTTATGAGTACAAAAGATTTAATAAAAAAATCCGTTCTTGAAAACTTTTCAACGGACATTTCCTTAGCACACATTCTGCTTACAATGACGATCACGCTTTTGCTGGCGCTTTATATTTTCTATATCTATCGTTTTTGTAAAAAAAGCTGTTTTTATTCTGCTGACTTTAACAAGACCCTGGCGATCATGTCTGTCATCACTGCCGCCATTGTTCTTGCAATGCAGTCTAATCTTGTTATCTCCCTCGGTATGGTAGGTGCACTCTCTATCGTCCGTTTCCGAAACGCAGTAAAAGACTCCATTGACCTGGTCTTTCTCTTCTGGTCGATCAGTATCGGGATCATATGTGGTGCAGGGCTTTACGGCGTTGCATTGCTGACCTCGCTGTTTGTA